>DATEMD010000032.1:0-2670 GCA_035275845.1 Allostellaceae bacterium
TCCACCCAGACGTGCAGCTTCACGCCCTCGTTATGCGCCAGATAGATCGGCGCCAGCGCGGTACCCCAATCGACCGTGGCGAGCCAGCCGGCGTTGCAATGGGTGAGGATCTCGACCGGTGCCGTGTTGCCCTTGCGCGCCTGCGCCGCACGGATCAGCGGCAGGCCGTGGCCGGCGATGGCGCGGTTCATCGCGACATCGGCTTCGGCGATCTCGCCGGCGCGGCGATAGGCGGCTTCGGCGCGGCGTTCGACCGGCGTCTGCTGCAAGAGCGTGCGCAAATCCTCGACCGCCCAGCGCAGATTGACCGCCGTCGGTCGCGTCGCCAACAGCAAGTCCGCCGCCCGCGCGATCGCGGCGTCGCTCGCATCGACGCGCATGGCAAGCGCCATGCCATAGGCCGCCGTCGCGCCGATCAGCGGTGCGCCGCGCACCAGCATGGCGCGGATCGCATGCGCCGCTTCGTCGACGGTGATGAGTCGGACCGTGTGCAGTTCGAACGGCAGGCGGGTTTGGTCGATGATGCCGACGCCGGCGCCGTCGGCTTCGAGCCAGATGCTGCGCATGGCCTGGCCCGCGACTTTCATCGGCTCACGCCTTGCGCTTCTTGCCCTTGCCCGCCGGGCGCAGAACACGACCGGCGACGGCGTCGAGCTTCTTCAACAGCTTGGGATCGCGCTTTTCCGGCGCGGTGATCAGCGCGTGGTCGAGCGCGTGGTCGCAGCCCTGCGCGCAGCGCGCGGCATCGTGCGCGATCAACGGCACCACCGCCTTGACCAGCGCCTTCGCCTTGTCGGCATTGGCCAGCAACGTGGCGACAATCATGTCGACGCTGACGTGATCGTGGTCCGGATGCCAGCAATCGAAATCGGTCACCATCGCGACGGTGGCGTAGCAAATCTCGGCTTCGCGCGCGAGCTTGGCCTCGGGCAGGTTGGTCATGCCGATGACGTCGCAGCCCCATTGGCGATAGAGCCGGCTTTCGGCCAGGGTCGAGAATTGTGGGCCCTGCATGACCAGATACGTGCCGCCACGAACCAGCGCGATTTTCGCCGCCTTTCCAGCGTCAGACAGATGACCGCCGAGCCGGCCGCACACCGGATGCGCCATCGAGATGTGCGCGACGCAACCGGTGCCGAAAAAGCTGCTGTGGCGCCCGTGAGTGCGATCGATGAATTGATCGGCCAGAACGAAGGTGCCGGGCGGCAGGTTTTCGCGGAACGAACCCGCCGCCGACAGCGAGATCAGATCGGTCACGCCGGCCCGCTTCAGTACGTCGATGTTGGCGCGATAGTTGATTTCACTGGGCGGAATCGGGTGACCGCGGCCGTGGCGCGGCAGGAAGACGAGTTCCACGTCGCCAAGCCGACCGAAACACAACGCGTCGGACGGCTGGCCGAACGGCGATTTCATCCGCCGCCAGGCGACGCCGGTCATGCCGTCGATCTGGTAAAGGCCGCTGCCGCCGATGATGCCGATGACGCGACCGGTCATCGCAATTCCCCCGCAGTCCGGAGCGCAGTCAACCAGCCCGGCGACGCGCCGACAACCGGAATCAGTGCTCGACGTCGGACCAGACGCGCCGCTTGGCGCCGTAGAGCACGCCGGTCATCGCCAGCAGGAACAGAACGACCTTGGCGCCCGTGCGCTTGCGCTGTTCCATCGTCGGATCCGAGGCCCAGGTGAGGAAGGCCGCGACGTCGTGCGCCTCTTGCTGCAAGGTCGCCTTGGTGCCGTCGGCGTATTGCACCGAATCGTCCTGCAACGGCTGCGGCATGGCGATCACGTGGCCGGGGAAAAAGACGTTGTAGTTGCCGCCAGTCGGCGGCATCGCGAACCCTTTTGGCGCCTCGCGGAAGCCAGTCAGGATGCCGTAGACGTAGCGCGCCCCGCCAGCGCGCGCCTTGATGATGTCCGACAGGTCGGGCGGCGCCTTGCCGAGCGACGCGGCCGCGGCGGCCTCGTTCGGGAACGGTGCGGCGAAATGATCCGACGCCCGCGCCGGACGTTGGATCGGCTTGCCGCTCTTGTCGATGTCGGCAACCTGCTTCTGCGCAGCGATCGCCTTGACCTGTTCCTCGGTGTAGCCAAGGCCCTCGGGACCGGCGAGATCGTCGTAGCTCAGCAGGTTCATCGAATGGCAGGTCGAGCAGACCTGGCTGTAGATCTGGAAGCCGCGCTGCAAGGCGGCGCGATCGAAGGTGCCGAACGGCCCTTCGAACGACCACGACACGGCGGGTAGCGCCGGCGTTGCCTCGTCGGCCTGGGCGCGGGCCGGCTGCGCCGGTTGTGCCAGCACCGCTGCGGCAACCACCGCACCGGCGAGCAGCGCCGGAATCACGAGACGCGGCTTCATGGCTTGGCCCTCGTCGCGGCGGCGCCTGCGAGCGCCCCGCCGCGTTTCTTCAAGACGGCCTCGGCGATGCTCGGCGGCAGCGGCAAGGGCCGCTCGAACCAGCCGATCAACGGCATCAGCACGATGAAATGGAGGAAGTAATAGATCGTGCCGAGACGGCCGATCACGATCCACCAGCCTTCCGGCCGATGCGCGCCGACGGCGCCGAGCACGAAGGCATCGATCACCAGCAACCAGAACACCCACTTGTAGATCGGGCGGAAATAGGCGCTGCGCACCCGCGAGGTGTCGAGCCAGGGCACGATGAACAGGAT
>DATEMD010000033.1:0-5081 GCA_035275845.1 Allostellaceae bacterium
TTCGCCGCCATCGCCGAGACCGGCACCTTGATGCTGCATTCCGGCGCCGCCGGCCCAACGCGCAACAATTTCCTGCCCGACACACATATCGTCGTGGTGCGCGCGAGTCAGGTGGTCGCCGCCTACGAAGACGGCTGGGACAAGTTACGCGCCGCACGCAGCCGCGACGGCGCTTTCGCGATGCCGCGCACGGTCAACTTCATCACCGGCCCGTCGCGCACCGCCGATATCGAACAAAAGATCGAGCTCGGCGCGCACGGGCCGCGCCGGCTGCATATCGTCATGATCGACGATGGCGAGGCAGCTTAAGGACGAAGACCGGTCGATCTGGCGCGCCGCGATGCGCGGCGTTAGACCGTTGCCATCGGCAAGGAAAACGCCTGAGGAATCGCCGGTATCCGCGCCCCAGCCGGAGTCACGCGCACGCGATGCGGTGTCGCCGGTCAATCCCGATTGGCGCCGCGACGACGCGAAAAGCGGCGCGGCACCTGGTGTCATCGACCGCCGCACACTGACGCGCATCAAGCGCGGCGAGCTGGCGATCGACGCGCGTCTCGATCTGCACGGCCGGACACAGGAAGCGGCGCATCGCGCCCTGGTACGCTTCATTGCGACGAGCGCCGCCGATGGTGCGCGCTTGGCGCTGGTGATCACCGGCAAAGGCCGCGGCGGCGAAGGCGTATTGCGCGCCGCGGTGCCGCGCTGGCTCGCCGAGCCGGCGATGCGTGCGCGCATCCTGGCGGTGACGCCGGCGCCGCCACAGCTCGGCGGCAGCGGCGCATTCTGCGTCATGCTGCGCCGCGCGCGCGCCGGAACGCCGCGGCGATGACGCCGTTCGGCATCAAGCTGCGCGCCATCCGCGCCCAGCGCGGCATACGCCTCAAGGACATGGCCGCGACCCTCGGCGTCTCAGCCGCCTATCTTTCGGCGCTCGAACACGGACGCCGCGGCCGGCCGACGCACGCCATGGTGGTATCGATCTGCGCGCAGCTTGGCATCATCTGGGACGAAGCCGACGAATTGATGCGCCTTGCGCGCATCTCGCATCCGCGCGTCACCGTCGACACGGCCGGCCTGTCGGCCGAGGCAACCGAGCTGGCGAACCTCCTTGCCGAACGCATCCGCAAACTGCCGCCGGCGCGCGTCGCGCGGCTGCTCGAGCTGATCAAGTCAGCGCCGCCGTCGCCGCCGCGTCGCCGGCGGACCGTGAACGGACGTTGACCTAACCGCTCCGGATTTCCCCTAAATCGCTGCCGGAGAATCGGGAGAACGGCGGAAAACGGTTGTTTTGCGACCCCGCCGCACCGCACGATTTTTCCGCCCAATCTCCGGTTCGTGCGCCCTCGATCGTCCACCGATCACGCCCCCGACCCTCCGATTGACGCAGCCGCCGTGGGCGTGCACGGCACCAAACGCTTTGGAGACCCAGCTTGGCTATTGGCACCGTGAAGTGGTTCAACGCACAGAAGGGCTACGGATTCATTCGCCCCCAGGACGGCGGTAAGGACGTTTTCGTCCATATATCGGCGGTCGAACGCGCCGGCATGGGCTCGCTCAACGAAGGGCAAAAGCTCCGCTACGAGATCGCGCGCGATCGCGGCAAGGATGCCGCGGCCAATCTCGCGCTCGCCGAATAACCGGCTCTGGACCGGCCCCCGATTTCGGCCGGCTTGCAAAGGGCGTTCCGCTCCCCCGGAACGCCCTTTTTCTTTGTGCCGGTCGCGGCGCGCTAGAGGATGAACTTCGACAGGTCGGCGTTCTTGGCGAGCGATCCGACGCGCGTACGCACATACTCGCGGTCGATCGCGAGCACGGTGCCGGGCGGCTGATCGGACGCGGTGTAACTCGCCTCCTCCAACAGCCGCTCGAGCACGGTATGCAGCCGCCGTGCGCCGATATTCTCGACGTTGCTGTTGATCTCCTCGGCCAGCGCCGCGATCTCGTCGATCGCCTCGGGCTTGAAGTCGAGCGTGACGTTCTCGGTCGCCAACAGCGCCTTGTACTGCTTGATCAAGCTGGCTTCCGGCTCGGTCAGGATGCGTCGGAAATCGTCGCGCGTCAGCGGCTTGAGCTCGACACGGATGGGTAGCCGGCCTTGCAGCTCGGGCAGCAGATCCGACGGCTTCGCCAGATGGAACGCGCCCGAGGCGATGAACAGGATATGGTCGGTCTTCACCGCCCCGTGCTTCGTCGCCACCGTCGTGCCCTCGATCAGCGGCAACAGGTCGCGCTGCACGCCTTCGCGGCTGACGTCGCCGACGATGCGCTCGCCGCTGCGGCCGGTGATCTTGTCGATCTCGTCGATGAAGACGATGCCGTTCTGCTCGGCAGCGGCGATCGCCTCTTTCACGACCTTTTCCTGATCGAGCAGCTTGTCGCTTTCCTCGCGCAGCAGCGCCGGCTGCGCCTCGGCGATGGTCATGCGCCGCGGCTTGGTACGTGCGCCGCCGAGCTTGCCGAAGATCTCGCCCAAATTGATCATCCCGACCTGGGCGCCGGGCATGCCCGGAATCTCGACCGTTGGCGCGTTGCCGCCCGTGTCCTGGACCTGAATCTCGATCTCTTTGTCGTCGAGCTCGCTGGCGCGCAGCATGCGGCGGAATTTGATGCGCGTGTCGGGACCGGCGCCGGGCCCGACCAGCACGTCGAGGATGCGGTCCTCGGCGGCGACCTCGGCTTTGCTCGCCACTTCGTTGCGCAAACGCTCGCGCGTCAGCGCCAGCGAGACCTCGAGCAGGTCGCGCACGATCTGTTCGACATCGCGGCCTACATAGCCGACCTCCGTGAACTTGGTGGCCTCGACCTTGATGAACGGCGCCTGTGCCAATTTGGCGAGCCGCCGAGCGATCTCGGTCTTGCCGATGCCGGTCGGGCCGATCATCAGGATGTTCTTCGGCAGCACTTCGTCGCGCAGCTCGGCCGGCAGCTGCTGGCGGCGCCAGCGGTTGCGCAGCGCAATGGCGACGGCGCGCTTGGCGTCGTTCTGGCCGACAATGTGGCGATCGAGTTCGGAGACGATTTCGCGCGGACTGAATGCGGCGTTCATTGCGTATCGAGTGATTCCAGGGTGACGTTGCGGTTGGTGTAAATGCAAATATCGGCGGCAATCGCCATCGACTTGCGGACGATGGCCTCGGCGTCGAGGTCCGGACGGTCGAGCAGCGCGCGCGTCGCGGCGAGTGCATAGGGACCGCCGGAGCCGATGCCGATGATGCCGTTTTCGGGTTCGAGCACGTCGCCGGTGCCCGACAGCACCAGCGATACCTCCTTGTCGACCACCGCCATCATGGCCTCGAGGCGCCGCAGCAGCCGGTCGGTGCGCCAATCCTTGGCGAGCTCGACGCAAGCGCGGGTAAGTTGGCGCGGGTACTGCTCGAGCTTGGCCTCGAGCCGCTCGAACAACGCGAAGGCATCGGCGGTCGAGCCGGCAAAGCCGGCCAGCACCGTGTCACCCGCCAACCGGCGAAGCTTCTTGGCGTTCGATTTGATGATGGTGCTGCCCATCGTCACCTGGCCGTCGCCGGCGATGACGACCTTGCTGCCCTTGCGCACGGACAAAATGGTGGTGCCGTGCCAGGACGCCGGGTTCTGCTCTTGCATGAGGTCCTTTCGAGGCAGGAAACGGCCCTAAATGTAGGTCGCAGCCGCGGTTAATCAAGCGGCGGTGCGGGCCGCGCTGGTGCGGATGCTGCACGCCTGCTACAAGACCGCGGCAAGGAGTTGATTTCGATGGCGAAAACCACCGCCAAAACCAAGACCAAGCGCGGTCGCGCCAAGCCGAAAGGTCGGGTCGCCGAGGTCGAACGCACGACCCGCGAGACCCGCATCCGCGCGCGCGTCGATCTCGACGGCGCCGGCCGCGCCAGCATCCGCACTGGCATCGGCTTTCTCGACCACATGCTCGATCAGCTGTCGCGGCACAGCCTGATCGACATCGATATCGAGGCGAAGGGCGACCTGCACATCGATCAACACCACACCACCGAGGATTCGGGCTACGTCGTCGGCGAGGCGATCGCGCGCGCGTTGGGCGATCGCGCCGGCATCGGCCGTTGGGGCGAGGCGATGGTGCCGATGGACGAGACGTTGACCCGCGTCGCGCTCGACGCGTCGAACCGGCCATATCTGATCTGGAAGGTGAAGCTGTCCAAGCCCAGGCTCGGCGAGATGGACAGCGAGCTCTTCAAGGAATGGTTCCAGGCCTTCGCGCAGTCGGCCGGCGTGACGCTGCACGTCGAGAATCTCTACGGCGAGAACAACCACCACATCATCGAATCCTGCTTCAAGGGGCTGGCGCGGGCGTTGCGCCAAGCGGTCGCGATCGATCCGCGCCGCGCCGGAGCGGTGCCTTCGACCAAGGGCGTGCTCGGCGGAAGTCTCTAATGTCGACGGTGTTGATCGATTACGGCTCGGGCAATCTGCGCTCGGCCGCGAAGGCGTTCGAGCGCGCGGCGCGGGACGATGGTCTGGACGGTACGGTGACCGTCACCGGCGATGCGCGCGCCCTGGCATCCGCCGATCGGATCGTACTGCCCGGCGTCGGCGCGTTCGCCGATTGCAAGCGCGGCCTGGTGGCGCTGCCGGGCATGATCGCGGCGCTGCACGAGGCGGTGATCGTCCGCGGCCGGCCGTTTCTCGGCATCTGCGTCGGCATGCAGCTGATGGCGACGGTGGGACGCGAATTCGAGACCGTCGACGGCCTCGGTTGGATACCGGGCGAGGTCGTGGCGATCGCGCCGAATGATCCCGGGTTGAAGATTCCCCACATGGGCTGGAACGAGCTCAAGCTCGCGGCGCCGCATCCGCTGCTCGACGGCCTCAAAAACGCCGACCACGCGTATTTCGTCCACTCGTATCAGCTGCGCGCGCGCGAACCGCGCCATGTGATGGCGACAGTCGACTATGGCGGTCCGATCACGGCGGCGGTCGGGCGCGACAACCTGTTCGGCGTCCAATTCCATCCGGAGAAAAGCCAGGCGACCGGCCTGCGGCTGATCGCCAACTTCCTGCGGTGGAAGCCGTGATTATCTATCCGGCGATTGATTTGAAGGACGGGCGTTGTGTGCGCCTTGTGCGCGGCG
>DATEMD010000034.1:0-16797 GCA_035275845.1 Allostellaceae bacterium
TCGAGATCAGGAACCGCGGGCTGGCTGGCCGCTGGCAGTGCCGCCGGGTTGGGCGTGCTGATCGCGGATGAAGCGCCGCCCAGCGCGTGCGGTGGTGTGCCGAGTTCTTCGCCGGTCGCTGTTGGCGCAGGCATCGCGGTCGAGGCGGGCGCCGGCGCGGCCGCTTGGCCGGGCGCACCGTAGGGCGATGGCGTGGCGTTTGGCCATGCCTGCGCATGTGCGGTGCCGGCCATGGCGAGGGTGGCAAACAGGACAAGAGCGGTGCGTTGCATGAAACACCTCCCTGACAGGCGGTTGGACGCCAACGGGCGTCGGATGCATCGATTTCCGCCAAGTGATGCGCCTGATTTTGGCGGATTGAAGGCAAATCCTCCGCAATGATCTGTACTGGCGGGGTCCCTAGTTGATTTTCTATAGTCGGTTGCGAGCCATGGCCCGTAACACAACCCGGCCGCAGCGACGGCGCACCGGCAGTTTCGACAACTATTCGCAATTCTGGGCGCATTACCTGCGGACGCATGGCCGCGCCGAAACCCGGCTTTGGCATTTTTTTGGCACCGGCATCGCGATCGCCTGTCTCGCCGGCCTGCTCGTAACCGGCAGCCTGTGGTTTCTCGCTGGCGCGCTGCTCGCCGGCTACGGTCCGGCGTGGCTCGCGCACGCAGCCTATGAAGGCAATCGGCCGGCCACCTTTACGCATCCGCTGTGGTCGCTGGTTAGCGATCTGCGCATGTTCGGCCTTTGGCTGACTGGCCGGCTTGACAGCGAATTGGCGCGTGCCGGCGTGCCGGTCCGGCGCCGCCGCGGCGGCTGAGCCCGTGTCGGAATCGCCAGCGACCATCGACGGCTTCAAGCGCACGGCGGCCGAACGCGCTGTTGCCATGATCGCCGACGGTATGACCGTGGGGCTCGGCAGCGGTACGACCGCGGAATTCGCGCTGGCAGCATTGGCGGCGCGGATTGCCGGCGGCCTGAAGGTGTCTGGCGTTCCGACGTCGGAACGCACGGCCGGTCTCGCACGCCAACATGGCATACCTTTAGTGCCGTTCGATGGCCGGTCAATTGACCTCGCGATCGACGGCGCGGATGAAATCGAACGCGACACGCTCAACCTTATCAAAGGGGGCGGCGGCAACCTGGTGCGCGAGAAACTGATCGCGCGCGCCAGTCGACGCTTCATCGTAATCGCCGATGAACGCAAGCTGGTTGATCGGCTCGGCGCCCATGCGCCGTTGCCGGTCGCGCTGCTGCCGTTCGCGCGACAGTTTGCGCTGCGTGAGCTCGCCGCACTCGGCGCCGCGGGAATGATTCGCCAAGCCGGCGACCGCGATTTCGTCACCGACGATGGCTTGGTTATCGCTGACTGTGCCTGCGGCGCGATCGCCGACGCGGCGATGCTTGCGACGCGCATCGCGGCGATCCCCGGCGTCGTCGACTGTGGTCTATTCCTTGGTCTTTCCGCCGAAACAATTATTGCTGGCCGAGCCGGCGTGCGCGTGTTCTCACCCGTCAAATGAGTTGAACCAATTCACCGCCTCCGCCGTTTTGTCGGTAAGGCGCGAGTTTCTCCATGGTTCGACACGCTTGCCAATTGGATCGCATGATGGCCGATGCCGGTGCGTTGGTCGACGGCCACTGTTGCCCCGGCGCGCGGTTGCTTGCGGCGGTTCCTCGGCTGACCCGGCGCATTGGCTGAGCCGGAATCGATGCCGAAGGTGGGGTCCCGCGACAAAGAACGTTCGCGTGCCGGCAAACGGCCGGGTGCGCCGCGGCGTTACGATGTCGATCCGATTGCTGCGGCGCTACGCCAGCTCTACGCCCGCATTGCGGCCGAGCCGCTGCCGCGCCGGCTCGTCACCTTGCTCAATCGCCTCAAGGTGCGTCACTGAACCCGCATATTATTTTCCCGGCCTTTCGATGCGTCATGATGACTGGCGGCACGCGCACAATGTTTGCAGCCGTTTCACTTGACATGGTCTACCGCGGCGGTTGACCGTCACATCGCATGACGACGGCCGGCAAGCCGACAGCACGGATCGAGGACTATGCGCTGATCGGCAACTGCGCCACTGCGGCGCTGGTCGGCCGCGATGGTTCGATCGACTGGCTGGCGCTCCCCCGCTTCGATGCCGCAGCGTGTTTCGCCGCCCTTCTGGGCACGCGCACCAATGGCCGGTGGCTGATTGCCCCGGCGGAGCCGGTGCGCAAAGTCGAGCGGCGCTATCGTGGCGATACGATGGTGCTCGAGACGCGGTTCATCTGCGATTCAGGCGTCGTCACGCTGATCGATTTCATGCCGAAGGCGCGGCAGGGCATCGTCGACGTTATGCGCATCGTCCGCGGCGAGCGCGGCACCGTGCCGATGCGGTTCGAGGCGATCTTCCGCTTCGACTACGGCAGCATCGTTCCGTGGGTGCGCCGGCGTGCGCACGGCTTGCGCGCGGTCGCGGGGCCCGAAGCGATCGTTCTGCGAACGCCGATTGCGCTCAAAGGGCAGGATAAAACCACGGTCGGTGAATTCAACATCCGTGCCGGCGAAACCATACCGTGTTCGCTCAGCTGGTGCCGCTCGTACGACGACGAACCGCCGGCGCTCGATCCGGCCTCCGCGCTGGATGACACCGAGGCCTATTGGCGCGAATGGAGCTCGCGCTGCATACGTGGGGCCGACAACGAATGGCATGACGCGGTCATGCGCTCACTGCTGACGCTCAAGGCGCTCACCTATGCGCCGACCGGCGGAATAGTCGCCGCGCCGACGACGTCGCTGCCCGAGAAACTCGGCGGCGAACGCAATTGGGATTACCGCTATTGTTGGCTGCGCGACGCGACCTTCACGCTATACGCCTTCATCCTGTCCGGTTATGTGGAGGAGGCGAAGGCGTGGCGCGAGTGGCTGTTGCGCGCCGTGGCGGGCGCGCCTGCCGATATGCAGATCATGTACGGCATCGCCGGCGAACGGCGGCTCAGCGAATACGAGGTGCCGTGGCTCGGCGGTTACGCCGACAGCCGGCCAGTCCGTGTCGGCAACGCCGCGCACCTGCAACACCAGATGGACATTTACGGCGAAGTCATGGACGCGTTCTATACGGGACGTGCGCACGGCGCGGAACGTGAAGACGACGTCGAGCGCATCCAGCAGGTGCTGCTCGAATATCTCGAGGGCCATTGGCGCGAGCCCGATTCCGGGATCTGGGAAGCGCGCAGCGCGGAGAAGCGCAACACTCATTCCGCCGTCATGGCGTGGGTGGCCTTCGATCGCGCTGTGCGCTCGGCCGAGAAATTCGGCCTCAGGGGGCCGTCCAAGCGCTGGGCCACGGTGCGCGATCAGATCCATCGTGACGTGTGCACGCAGGGCATCGATTCCGAGCGCGGTGCTTTCGTGCAGCAATTCGGCGGCAAGGCGCTCGATGCGGCGCTTCTGCGCATTCCGTTGGTCGGTTTCTTGCCGCCGGACGATCCGCGTGTCATCAAGACAATGGATGCGATCGCACAGGAATTGACGTACGACGGGCTGGTGCGACGGTACATCCCGGATCAGGCGCCGGATGGGCTAGCCGGCAACGAAGGCGCGTTCCTGATCTGCTCGTTCTGGCTTGCCGATAATTACGCGCTGGCGGGGCGACGCCGCGAGGCGCGCGTGATGTTCGAGCGGCTGCTCGCGTTGCGCAACGATGTCGGGTTGCTGGCCGAAGAGTACGACCCCCATGCCAAGCGGATGCTGGGGAATTTTCCGCAGGCTTTTTCGCACGTCGGCCTGATCAATACCGCCCACAATCTAAGTCTGCACAAGGGGCCGGCCGAGCACCGCGCCGGCGGCTAGCGCTTTCGATTGGTCTTACGGGATTTTTCGGCGGTGGCCGCGCCGCTCAACGCGGCAAGCGCGAGCAGAAGCCACTTATGTTCTTGGATCAACGGCGCGAAATCGCCGGTTTCGATCGCGGCAGCGAGCGTTCCGGTCCCGGTTTGCGACCCGCCGCGTTTGCGTGCAAGCCAATATCCACCGGCCGCCAGCGCCGCCGCGAAGAGCGCCAGAACGCCCGCGCAAATCAGCGGTGCCCCCCACGATCCAACGAGCGGCACCAGCCAGATCCAAAGCGCGGCGATGGCGCAGCCGAAACTGGCCGCGACCATCATGGACGTCAGCGTAAGCAACAACGCGGCGACGGCAACACGCGGCGCCAGTTTGCGGGCACGCGAGAGAGCCGTGATCTCGGCGAGGACGGTCAACGCGAGTTTGACGATGCCGCCCATCCGCGTTTGTGGCCTAGCGGAGAACTATTCGGCCGCCAATGAAGCCGAGGCCGAAGGCGATCAGCAAGGTTGCCAATGGCCGCTCCTCGACCTGACGGGCGAGTGCGTCGGCGCCGCGCCCGCCTTCGGCGAGCGCCCGATTGTAGAGCCGACGCGCTTCATCGGACATGTCCTCGACTTGGCCTGCGATGTTTTGCAACGCGCCTGATTTCACGTGTTCCATCAAGCGCGCGAGATCCTTGCGCAACTTGTCGATGTCGTCGCGGATGGCGTCGAGGTCCGCACCATTGGCCCGGGCTTTCACGGTATCGTTCATTGTCGCTCCTACTGTCACACAACCCCCGAATAGTGCCCGCGTCGCAAAGCATGACCGAATCGGTGAAAAACTCAAGGCCGCGGACGGTGCGCGTCCCGGCCCGCTGGCTTACCGGCGCAACTTGGCCTTGCGGCGCGGTGGCGCGAAGACCGGGTCGAGCGCCGCATCCCACAAGTGAACGCCGCCGATCATGCCGTCGGCGTTCGGCGTAACCTTCACGTCGCGCGGCAGATCGAAGTCGATCAGGCGCGTGTTGCCGCCGCCGAGATAAAGCCGATCGAAGTTCACCAGGGTGCGGACGATGTCGATCGTCTTGCGCAGCCGGCGATTCCATGTGCGTGCGCCTTTCTTGTCGGCCGCCGCATTGCCGAGATATTGATCGTACGTCTTGCCCTTCAGCAGCGGGTGCTGGCCGAGTTCGAGATGCGGCAGCAGATGTCCGTCTTGGAACAACGATGATCCGATGCCAGTACCGAGCGTAAGCACGCATTCGAGGCCACGGCCTTCGATGGCGCCCAAGCCCTGAACATCGGCGTCGTTGAGCACACGCGCCGGCTTCCGCAACCGCCGTGTCAACGCGCGGTCGAGCTGAAATCCCGCCCAACGTTCGGTGCCGAGATTGGGCGCGGTATGGACGCGCCCGCGGCGAACGTAACCGGGAAAGCCGACCGATATGCGATTGAAGCTCGGCAACATGCGCGTCAGGCCGTCGATGGCGCGCAGCAGTGCTTGCGGCGTCGCCGGTTGCGGCGTCCGCACGCGCACCGGCGCGGCGATCATCGCGCCGCCGCGATCGAGGACCGAGGCTTTGACGTGCGAACCGCCGACATCGATTGCCAGGGTGAATGGCGGCGCGGCGCGTTCGATGGCGACGGCGCGCGGCAATGGCTGGGCTTCGGGCGTCGTGGCGGAATCTGTCATGGTGCGGCGTCGCGATCGAGAAACCACGTGATGTTGCCGACCGGTCGGACATGGGCGGCCGGAAAATCCTCGCCGCGCGTCAACCGTTGGAGTACCGGCCGTTTGGCCGAACCACTCGCGAGAAAGGCGACGGCCGCGCTGCTATCGAGTGCCGGATAGGTCAGTGTCACCCGCGCTTCGGGCTTCGCCTCCGGCACGCCTGCGGCCCAGTGCGCGCGTTCGGCCAGTGCCGCAACGCCGGGAAAGAGCGACGCCGTATGGCCGTCTTCACCGAGGCCGAGCAGCGTCGCGGCGAAGAGCGGCCGGCCGGGCGCGAGCGTGTCGGCACCATAGAAGCGCTTGAGCTCGTTCTCATAGGTCGCGGCGCCACGCGCCGGTCCGTCGGCGGCCGCGATCGGGTGGATATGTGTCGGGGGAACCGGAACCTGGTCCAACAACGCGGCGCGGACCATCGCGAAATTGCTGCGCGGGTGGTCGGACGGCACGCAGCGCTCGTCGCCCCAAAACCAATGGACCCGGTCCCAGGGAAAGCAATCGCGATATGGCGACTGGGCCAACAACGCGTAAACCGGCCGTGGCGTGTTGCCGCCCGACAGACAGACAGCGGCGCGTCCCGGCGTGCCGAGGACGCGATTGAGCAGCCAGGCGGCGGCGCGACGCGCCAGAATTTCCGCATCGGCCAGGACGACGCGCCGTCCCGGTAGGGAACGCGGAGCCCGCGCGGCTGCCGCGGTCATGGCTGCCTCCCGGCCGCGATCGGCCGCCACTGGCGATGGTCGCGCGTCAGCAGCGCGTCGGCCGCGCGCGGTCCGTCGCTGCCCGCGGCGTAGAAATCGAGGCCGTTGGCACGATCGCGGCGCCAGCAATTGAGAAACGGCTGGACGACGCGCCAGGCCGCTTCGACGTCGTCGGCGTGCTGGAACAGCGTTTGGTCGCCGATCATGCAATCGTAGATCAGCGTCTCGTAGCCGTTCTCGGGCACGATGGCGAAGTAGTCCTTGTATTTGAATTCCATGCCGACGCCATGCAGCCGAAGTTGCGGTCCCGGCACCTTGGCGTTGAACTGGATGAGAATGTCCTCGTCGGGCGCGATGCCGATGACGACGAAATTCTGCGCCAGGCTTTCGACCGGCGTGTCGCGGAATATCGCAAACGGCGCTTCCTTGAATTTGATCGCGATTTCGGTCCGACGCGCCTTAAGCGCCTTGCCAGTACGCAGATAGAACGGCACGCCGGCCCAGCGCCACGTGTCGATCAGCAGCTTGAGCGCGACGTAGGTCTCGGTCGTGCTGCGGCGTGCCACGTCGGCGGTCTGGCGGTAGGCCGTGACCGTCTTGCTACCAACCTTGCCGGCGCGATATTGCGCGCGCACGCCACAGTCGAACGCGGTGGCGTGGTCGTAGGCGTGCATCGCTTGAAGCACTTTGGTTTTTTCGGCGCGCACAGCTTCGGCGGAGAATCCCGCAGGAGGTTCCATGGCGATGAGCGACAGCAACTGAAAGAGATGATTCGGCACCATGTCGCGCAGCGCACCGGTTGCGTCGTAGAATCGCCCGCGTCTGCCGACATCGACGGTTTCGGCGACCGTGATCTGAACGTGGTCGATGCGATCCCGGTTCCATAGCGATTCAAACAGATTGTTGGCAAAGCGCAGCGCCAGAATGTTCTGCACGGTTTCTTTGCCGAGGAAGTGATCGATCCGGTAGACCTGTTCTTCGGCGAAGAAGGCAAGAATCCGTTTGTTGAGCGTGCGCGCCGAATCAAGGTCGGTACCGAACGGTTTTTCGACCACGAGCCGCGACCAAGCACCGCGCCCCGGTTGCGCGAATCCCGCCTTGCCGAGTTGCTCGGCCAACGGTGCGAATACGTTCGGCGGCGTCGCCATGTAGAACAGCGTATTGCCGTGCGTCGCACGCCGCCGCTCGCGCAACGCCGCTGCCAGTCGCTTGAACGTTGCTGCATCATCGAAATCGCCGGCGATATAAGACAGCCGCCGAAGCAACCAGGCGCGCGTCGCCGCGGCAGGTGTGACACCTGTGAATTTGCCCAGCCCGTCGCTGATATGGGTACGGAATTGCGCGTCGTTCATCGGTGAGCGCGCGACGCCGATGACAGTGAAGCTGTCAGGCAAGAGCTTGGCGGCGGCAAGATGATAAAGCGCCGGCATCAGCAGCCGCTGCGTCAGGTCGCCTGACGCACCGAATACCACAAGCGTGCAGGGATCGGCCCGACGTGGCCGGTCGCGGGTGGCGGTCGCCATCAGCCTTTATCCGGATGTTCGATGTGGCCGCCGAAGCCTTTGCGCATGGCCGACAGCAGCTTTTCGGCGAAGCTCGCCTTTTCGCGCGAACGGAATCGAGTATAGAGCGCGGCCGACAAGACCTCCGCCGGAACCGCGGCCGCGAGGGCCGCCGCGATCGTCCAGCGGCCTTCGCCCGAATCCTCGACATAGCCGCTGTAGCTCTGGAGCGCCGGATCCTCGGCCAACGCTGCCGCCGTCAGGTCGAGCAGCCACGACGAGATCACGCTACCGCGGCGCCAAACCTCGGCGATGTCGGCGACGTTGAGATCGAACCGGTGATCTGCCGGTAGATCGGTGCGGTTAGCGTTACGCAGAATATCGAACCCTTCGGCATAGGCCTGCATCAAGCCGTACTCGATGCCGTTATGGATCATCTTGACGAAATGGCCGGCGCCCGGCGGACCGGCATGAAGATAACCCTGCTCGGGCCGCGGGTCGCGCCCGTCGCGATGCGGCGTCGGCGGAATCTCGCCGCGGCCCGGCGCCAACGCGGCGAAGATCGGATCGAGCCGTTCGACCACGTCCTTGGTGCCGCCGATCATCAGACAATAGCCGCGCTCCAGGCCCCAGACGCCGCCGCTGGTGCCGGCGTCGACGTAATGGATGTTTTTTTCCGTCAGCGCCTTGGCGCGACGGACGTCGTCCTGCCAAAAAGAATTGCCGCCGTCGATGATCGTGTCGCCGGCGGCGAGCAATGTGCCGAGCTCAGTCACGGTCTGCTCGGTGATTTCGCCGGCTGGCAGCATCACCCAAACGGTGCGCGGCGCTTGCAGTCGACGAACCAGATCGAGCAAGCCGCCCGCTCCGGTGGCGCCTTTTTGCTTGGCGAGGGCGGCGATCGCGCCAGGCGACCGATCGTAGATGACGCATTCGTGGCCGCGCGCCGTGAGGCGCCGCACGATGTTGCCGCCCATGCGACCCAGACCGACGACTCCCAGTTGCATCGTTTTTTTCCGCTTGTTGTGTTTGCGTTCGGCGGCGGTCGCAGGCTTTCGGCTGCGAGCAACAGCTTATGGCAAGTCGCGCCGCTTCATCCAGACTTGTGTTCTCGTTGTCACCGATTGTGGCGAAACCGTGATGTGCACCGGAACACATCGCTATCCATGTGATTAACGCGTGATATCAGGGCATCCCCGATTGCCGGGCGATTGATTTCTTCGCACCTTGAGCGCCATGCACAACACGAGCGCACAACAAGGAGCAAGGAATGGCTGAACGGCTCACTGATGACATCGTTCCGTATCTGCCGCATCTCCGCGCATTTGCCCGCATGCTGGCGCAGGACCGGTCGCTGGCCGACGATCTGGTGCAGGAAACCGTTCTCCGCGCCCTGAGTCACGCGCACCAATTTCAACCCGGGACCAATCTCAAAGCGTGGCTGACCACGATTCTGCGCAACGCCTATTTCACGGAAAAGCGCAGCCAGAGCCGCATCGCCCAAATCGACGTCGAAGCCGTGCGCGATTCATCGACGGTAAACGGTGGCCAGGAGTGGCACCTGCGCATGCGCGATTTCGAAGGCGCCTTCAACACGCTGTCGCCGGTCCAGCGCGAGGCGCTGGTGCTCGTCGGCGCGAGCGGATTTTCCTACGAGCAAGCGGCCACGATGGTCGGCTGTGCTGTCGGCACGATGAAGAGTCGCGTATCGCGGGCGCGGCTGCAGCTTCAGACCTTGTTGGACGGCGCGGATGGCGCCCGCCCGCGTGGTTTGGGCTGGAATCGCGCGTTGCATTTGCGCGAATGGGAGCATCTGACGGCAAGCCGCGACTCGCGTTCGTTGAGCGCATCGTAAATCCGACGCGGACGGTTGCGTCGAATCGTCGTCGTCCCGTAATAATGAGTCCGGAATTGGCTGGCGCTCGGTCGCCGTAACGAGCCGTGGTTTGATGATTTCGACTGTTCATCGCGAGTGGTGGCGGGGCGCGGTGATATACCAAGTCTACTTGCCCAGCTTCTTCGACACCGACGGCGACGGCTTCGGCGATCTCAAGGGATTGCTCGAACGTCTGCCGCACATCGCATCGCTCGGCGTCGATGCGATCTGGATTTCGCCGTTCTATCGCTCACCGATGCGGGATTTCGGCTACGACGTCGCCGATTATCGTTCGGTCGATGCCCGCTTTGGCACGCTTGCCGATTTCGATGCGGTCGTCGCGCGTGCCCGCGCGCTCGGCTTGAAGATCGTCATCGACCAGGTCTGGAGCCACACGGCCCGCGAACACGCTTGGTTTGCCGAGAGCCGTTCGTCGCGCACCAATCCGAAAGCGGATTGGTACGTCTGGGCCGATCCCGGATCCGATGGTGCGCCGCCGAACAACTGGCTGTCGGTTTTCGGCGGCAGCGCCTGGTGTTGGGATGCGCAGCGCCGGCAGTATTATCTGCATCATTTTCTGACGTCACAGCCCAAGCTCAATCTTCGGAATCCAGCCGTCCTCGACGCTCATTTCACCAATGCTGAATTTTGGCTCGCGCGCGGCGTCGATGGCTTCCGCTTCGATGCGGTCGATTTCATGCTGCACGATGAGGCGCTTGGCTCCAATCCAGTCCGGCCGCTGCCGCCGGGCGTCGACCGGCCGTGGAATCCATTCCGCATGCAGCGTCACGTCCATGACATGGCGCAGCCCGGCATCGCCTTGCTGATGAGCCGCGTCCGCGAATTCATGAATCGATTCCCCGGCTGCGCGACGATCGGCGAGATCTCGAGCGAGCCCGGCGCGTTCGATCGTATCGCCCGGCTGACCGGCGCGACGCGGCTGCATATGGCGTATACGCTGGGCGTGATGAAGGCGGCATTTACGCCGGCGATTTTCCGCCAGGCGGTCATCGACGCTGGAACACTCAACCACGCCGGCTGGTTGTGCTGGGCGTTCAGCAATCACGATGTCGAGCGCGTGGTGTCGCGTTGGAATCGGGCCGGTCGGGCGCCAGCCGCTTTTGCGCGATTGCAGATGGCGATGCTGCTCAGCTTGCCGGGGAGCACCTGCCTCTATCAGGGCGAGGAATTGGGACTATCGAACAGCCCCGTCGCCGCGAAGGACATCCGCGATCCTTTCGGTCGCGCTTTTTATCCCGCCTATGCCGGCCGTGACGGTGCGAGGACGCCGATGCCTTGGGCCGCAGACGCGCCGAATGCCGGTTTCTCGGACGGCAACCGCACGTGGCTGCCGGTCGATCCGGTGCACGCGACGATGGCGGTCGATCGGCAGGAGGCTGACGGGAATTCGACGCTTGCCGCCTACCGCCGAATGATCGGCTATCGCCGTACGCGTCCGTCGCTCGCCCTTGGCGGAACCGAGTTGTTCGACCTGCCTGATCCGGTCGTCGGCTGGCGCTGCCGGCTCGACGGCGAAGCCACCGTTGCGCTATTCAACCTTTCGCCCGAGCCGGTATCGGTGCCGGCGAACCGCCTGCCGACCTTCACGCCTGCCGACTTGCCGTTCGTCACGGCACCATCCAGCGACGGCGTTGCCTTGCCGCCTTTCGGCTTAACGCTCGGTGCGGAGGACGGCCACCGGTAGCGCAGCGAGCGCCTGGTCGAGCGCGATACCGTGTTCGCCAGCGTCGATGCTGGCGCCGGTGAACACGTCGGTCAATTGGCCGCTTCGTATGCCGCGTACGACGCGATCGGCGAAAACGCCGCCGGTCCACAGCGCGCCAGTCGCCGGAGCCGGTAGCTGCCGCACCAGTCGGCTGGCGAGCACGACGATTTCGCTATCGTCGAGGCGGCGCGAGTAAGCGACGAGGTGGTTTTTGGTCGCGTCGTCGACCATCAGCGGATGATAGGAACCGCCGCGAAATAATTCTGGGAAGCGTGCGCGCAAGGCCAGCAGCTGGCGCGTCAGCCAAAGCTTGAGCCACCCTTCGCGCCACCGCCGTCGTGCGAGTGCGAACCCGCCATGGTCGAGAGCGACGAGCGCGTCGCGTCGCGCGGCAAAATCGACCCGGCGGCGATTGTCCGGATCGACCAGGCTCGTATCCCAGAATTCACCGCCCTGGTAAAAGTCCGGCACGCCGGGTTGCGTTGCCTTGAGCACGAGTTGCGTCAGGCCGTTGATGGCGCCGAGGCGCACGAAATCACCCGCGAAGCGCGCCATGCTGTCGAGAAAGCGGTTGCTTGCCTCGGGTGCGAGGATCCGTACCACGAAATCGCGGAGTGCGTGTTCGTATGCCTCGTTCGGCGCGGTCCAGCAGGTCTCGAGCTTTGCTTCTCGTGCGGCTTTGAGCGCGTAGTCCGTGATCCGCCGGGTGAATTCAGCGAGCGCAGCGTCGCGCGGCCGTCCGGTCACTGGCCACGCGCCCAAGACGGTCTGATAGATCAGGTATTCGTCGGCGGGCGTTGGCGCCGGCGCGCCGTCGATCGTCGTACGGTCGGCGGCGGTACGCTCGTGCCATCGCGTGACGCGGCGCGCCCATTCATCCGGGTATTCCGACAGGACGTTGAGGCGTGCGCGTACATCCTCGGCACGTTTTGTGTCGTGCGTCTCGCTGGCAAGCATGGTGTTCGGCCATTGCGCCAGGCGCTCGGCCGCGGCTTGGTGGAACGCCTCGATTGACAGGCTCGGTCGCCGCGGGTCGGCGCCGACCTCGTTGGCAGAAGCGAGCGGCGCGACACGGTAGAACAGCGTGTCTTCGATCGCCTTAGCGGTGATGGCGCCGGTGTATTGCTGGAAGCGGGTGACGAAACGCAAGATCGCCTCGCGGCTAGCGGCGAAATGCTCCGGTCGTTGGCGCGCGATATCGAGCGTCAGCAGCGAAACGATGAAATCGAGCGCGGCCGCATCGCCGCCGCTCGAACGCGAACGGGCCTGGCGCCAGGCGCGCTCGATCGCGCGACGATCGGCGTCGCCGATGCCGCGCTCGGTGACATAAGTGCGGTAGACCGGAAACGCCGCAACCAATGTGGTCAAGGCGTCGCGCAGGCCTTTACGTGTGAAGTCGCGCGTGAACCACGAAGCTTCGGCGATCGCCTGGAGCCAATCGACAAGATAAGTCAGCTCGCTTGCCAGGCTGCGGTCGATCATCAATCGGCGGCAGCGGTCGATAGCCGTCTCGAGGCTGTCGTCGATGCCGGTGAAGCCGCGCCAATATCGCACCAGTTGCGCATAGCCCTCCGGCGCGACGAAGAGGGCGTTGGCAAGCGCCAGGTATTCGTAGCCGGTGGTGCCGGAAACCGGCCAGTCCGTCGGCAGGCGTTCGCTATCGCCGAGGATCTTCTCGACCACGATGTATGGCTGCCAGCGGCGGCCCGTGGCATCGCGTGGCGCTAGCGCAGCGGCGAAGGCATTGAGCCGCCGGCAATAGCGCTGCGGATCGGCCATGCCGTCGACGTGGTCGATGCGTAAGCCATGCAGTGCGCCATCGGCGACGAGCCGGCCGAGGAGTTCGTGTGCGTCGCGAAACACGGTGACGCGGTCCATGCGTACGCCGGCGAGATCGATGATGTCGAAGAAGCGGCGATAGTTGATCTCGTCCGCGGCAGCGTGCCAATGGGCAAGGCGATAATGCTGGCGCTCAAGCAACGCATGGAGTGCGGCGAAACTGTCGGCGTCGCCCGGCGTTCCCGCACAACGGCCGACGGCAGCCGTGATCGTCGCCAGGACCGCGGGTTCTACGGCCGCGGTGGCGAGCGCTTGTTTCATGGCGGCAGCTATTTCGTATAGCGACCGCAGTGGCGTGGCTGGATCCGTTTCGCCGATGGCGGATATCGCCCGCGCCAAGGTGGAGCGATCATCGACCAGCGACGCCAGCACTGCTGGATAGTCCTGCGGGCGAAGCGGCAGGCGATGGTCGAAATACCAGAAATCCAAGGCGCCGCCGGCAGCATCGAAACGCAACGCGATTTCGCCGGCGGTCAACGCCTCGCCGTAAGCGCGGCCGAGGATCGGCAGCAACACCTTGCCCTCGAGCGCATGCTTGGCGGGATGCCAGTCGATATCGAAATAACGCGCGTGGTGGGCGTGCTGTCCCCATTCAAGGACGTCGAGCCACCAGGCGTTGTCGGCCTTGCCCACACCCATGTGGTTTGGCACGAAATCGAGAATCAGGCCGAGCCCGTGCGCGGCGAGAGTGGCGCCGAACCGTGCGAGTCCTTGCTCGTCGCCGATCTCGGGGTTAAGGCGGCGATAATCGACGATGTCGTAGCCGTGCGTGCTGCCGGCGCGCGCCTTCAAGAAAGGTGACGCATAGATGTGGCTGATGCCGAGTGACGCGAGATAGGGCACCACCGCGGCGGCATCGTCGAACGTGAACGTGCGATTAAGCTGAATCCGATAGGTCGCGGTCGGAACGGCAAAGGGCGACATCGACGCGCGCAACTCAACGCGGCCGTTCGGCGCGCATCACCGCCAGGATGGCGTTCGCCGTTGGGTCGGCGAAGATGGCGTTGAGGTCGCGGCCGAGCTTGCGGGCGAAGCTGGGATAGGCACCGGCTGGCGCGCCGGGTAAATTGACCTGCTCCGTCTCTTGCGCCAAGTCTTCGAGTTGCACCAGCGCCAGCCGGCTGGGCGTGCGCGCGAGAAAGCGGTGCGCGGCGATCGTAAGCGCCGCCTCATCGCCGGTGTCGAGGCCGGCGCGCGTGAAAGCGTCGCGGATCGATTGGCGTTCGGCCGCCCGGATCGTAAGCGCTTGTTCCTGCGAGAGCCCGACCGGCTGAATGCCGAGACCGAATTTGAGGGCGATGTCGCGGCCGCTCCAGAAACCACGCCAGGTCGGTAGATCGTGCGTCGCCAGCGCCACCAGCGCGTTCGGCGGATAGTCGGCGGGATCGAGATAACGCCCGTCCCGGCGCGTGAAGATGAGCAGTCGGTACGACAGGATGCCGGCGGCGGCAAGACGCGGCGGCAGGTCGGGCGGTACCGTCCCGAGGTCCTCGCCGACGACCACGCAACGTCGCGCGGCGCTTTCGGTCGCGACGGCGGCGGCGAGCACATCGAAGGGCATACGCAGATAGGCGCCGTCGACCGGCTGGCCGCTCGCCGGCACGAGAAACAGGCGGTTGAAGCCGAGGACATGATCGATGCGTAGCGCGCCCGCGTGCGTCATGTTGGCGGCGACGATACGGCGGTAGTCGGCGCAGCCGGTACGCACCGTCGACGATGGGTTATAGGCAAAAAGGCCCCAATCCTGGCCGTTGGCGTTCCAGTCGTCCGGTGGTGCGCCGACATGGAAGTCGGGAATGAGCTTGTCTTGTTCGGCCCAGCCTTCAGCGCTGTCGGGTGCGCAGCCGAGTGCGAGATCGAGGTAAAGCCCGATGCGCATGCCGCCGACGCGCGCCGCCGTCGCGCAGGCGGCAACCTGCCGGTCGGCTTGCCATTGCAGGAACGCGTGATAACGCAAATCGCGCGCGTGGCGTTCGGCAAATTCGGTAACAGCAGGCCCTGTCGGGTCGTGGAATTCCGCCGGCCAATTCATCCAATCGGGGCCGAAGCCGACAAGCGACGACAGCGCTTGATAAAGGGCGAAACGCCGGAGCGGCGCGCCACGGACGCGCACGAAATCGCCGAAGTCGCGCACGGCGGCATCGCGCGGCGCCGTTCGCATCCGGTGCTCGAAAGTCTCGAAGACCACGCGAAAGATGCTGTGCTTGGCAGCAGCGATTTCCGGATAGTCGACCGTCGGCCGCCCGCGCTGCGCGGTCAGCAGCGCCTGGAAACGACGGCTGGTTACTGCGGCGCAGGCCGCACCGGCATCGGCATAGCCGGTCATCGCCAGCGGGTCGATATAGAGCACGTTGAGAAATTCGCGACTCGATGGCGAATAAGGGCTGATGCGCGCTGGATCGGCGGCATAAAGCGCGTGCAGCGGATTGACGCCGACGAAATCTGCGCCAGCAGCCGCGGCGAGCTCGATCAGGCGTCGCAGATCGGTGAAGTCGCCGATACCCCAGTTGCGCGCCGAACGCAGGCCGTAAAGCTGCGCCGCGATGCCCCAGCCGCGCTGCCAATCCGGCAAAAAGCATCGCGCATGACGCGGCGGCGCAGGCACCGTGTGCGTGCCGTGATACGAACGCTCGAGTGCCGCAATCAGCCGTGAAACTCCCGCGTCCGACAAACGATGGTGGTGGCCGAGCGCGTCGTCATAATCGCGCTCGATCAGGTCCGTCACGGCCGTGTCGTTTTCGCTCATGGTCCGGCCTCCGCCAGCGTCCAGACCACGGTCCAAGGCGGCAACGTTGCCGCATTCACATTCCGGCCCCACAGGATGCGGCCGATGTTCGATTGGGCCGGCGCGGTCGTTGCGACCGGACCCAGGTTGGCGACGAGCGTTAGTGCGCTGCCGTCACCGAGCCGCCACGTCACGACAAGTCGGGTCGCTTCGACCGTGTACTGGGCGCCGCCATGCATCCCCGGAAGCCGCGGCACGATTTCCTGTCGGCGAATGTCGAGCAAGCGCCGGATCGCCGGCGTGGCGGGCAGATGCGTGTCGAGCTGGCTGGTCGCGAAGGTCTCCGGAGCGATCGGATCGGGAATGGCCGCCATCGCTGCGTCCGTGGCGAATGCCGAGAACTTCGCGAATTCGCGCCGCCGGCCGTCGCGCACCGCGACGCCGAGCGTGCCGGCAAAATCGCAGAAAAACAGAAATGGCGTCGTAGCGCCCCATTCTTCGCCCATGAACAGCAGTGGCGGCGACGGGCTGAGGAGCAGGATCGCCGTCGCCGCGGCAAGCGCCGCGGGCTCGGCGAGCGTCGTCAGGCGCTCGCCGAACGCGCGATTGCCGATTTGGTCGTGGTTTTGGAGGAAATTGACGAACGCGGTCGGCGGCAGGTCACCGCTTGGCTCGCCACGCGTCGCGCCGCGATAATCCGAGCGCTCACCCTGGAAGGCGAAACCTTCGGCGAGCGCGCGGCCGAGCTTCGCGACCGGATCGACGGCGAAGTCGGCGTAATAGCCCTCGGTCTCGCCCGTAAGAATGACATGCGCGGCGTGATGAAAATCGTCATTCCACTGAGCGTTAAAGGCAGCGACGCGATCGTCGGCTTCGCGGCGGAGGTAGGTCGCCTGATTGG
>DATEMD010000035.1:0-33658 GCA_035275845.1 Allostellaceae bacterium
CGCGCCGGTGCACGACGGTGACCTTGGAGGCGAAATTGGTCAGGAACAGCGCCTCCTCGACCGCGGTGTTGCCGCCGCCGATCACCATCACCTCTTTGTTCTTGTAGAAGAAGCCGTCGCAGGTCGCGCAGGCCGAGACGCCGAACCCTTTGAACGCGTCTTCCGACGGAAGGCCAAGCCAGCGCGCCTGTGCGCCGGTCGCAAGGATCACCGTGTCGGCGAGGTAGATGTCGCCGGAGTCGCAGACGAGCTTGAACGGCCGCTGCTTGAGCTCGACCTTGGTGACGGTATCGGTGACGATCTTGGTGCCGACGTGCTCGGCCTGCGCCTGCATCTGCTCCATCAGCCAGGGGCCCTGGATGACGTCGGCGAAGCCGGGATAATTCTCGACGTCGGTGGTGATGGTGAGCTGTCCGCCGGGCTGGATGCCTTGGATCAGAATCGGCTCCAGCATGGCGCGCGCGGCATAGATCGCCGCGGTGTATCCGGCCGGTCCGGCACCGATGATCAGGAACTTGGTGTGGTGGCGTTGTGGCATGTCAGAAGCCGAACATATGGTCGAGGCTGAATGCGCCGTCGCGTCCAATCAGGCCATGATAGCCGAAAAGCCGGCAGGTCGTGTCGCGGACAACGATATAGGATGACGATCCGGCGCGCTCGCGAATCTTCGCGTCGAAGATCTCGTGATAGCGGAAGAAGCGCGAGCCCGAGCACGGAATGGTGATGCGTTCGCGCGCGACCTCGGCGCCGGCGCGGTCGTGCAGGACCAAATCGGTCGCGCTTTCGGCGTGCCACGGAGTCGACGCCGGATAGATCAGGTGACAGAGCGTGTCGAGCGGCGCGTCGCCGAGCCGCAGGAACAGCCGAGTCGACAGACCGGGCGGCCGGCCAGCATAGGATTGCGGCTCGCCTTTATAGGTCAGAACGGTGTTGAACACGTGCGCGCCGAAGCTGGTCTCGGCGGCGTGGCGACTGGTGCGATCCTCGTAACGGAACAAGCCGTGCAGCCAGCCGTCGGCGCTACCCCCATGCGCGAAATCGTAGATCAGCTCCATGTGACCGTAATCATCGGGCAGCTTGGCGCCGTTGAGCAGCGCGTCAACGTCGAGGGCGACTGAATCGCGCCGCGCCAGGCAGCCAAAATCGTGCCGTCCGGCCTCGCGGCCGCGGTGATCGTAGACGACGAGCGCCACCGGCAAATTCTGTTGCGCCGTCGACATCGGCGTCGGCAACACGAGCGAGCGCCATGTCGCGCGTGGCAGCACCGGTGCCGGCAAGAGGTAACCCTTGCCGAGCAGGTTGCCGAGGTCGGCGATCGTCGGATCGGGCTTGAGGTCGGAACGCTCGACGTTGACGTGCGCGATGCGCACGCGCCCGTGTTTGCGCACCTCGTAACGCGGCCGCACGATGTACTTGCCGGATTGGATCTCGATCTGCTGCGGCCAACGTGCCTTGGGCAACAATGTCGCGACGTCGAGCGCGCGGCTGGCGAACGGCGGGATCGGGTCGGGAAGATAAGCCGTCGTCGTTTCGCCCATCAGGTTGAGGCCGACCGTCCCGGGCGGAATCGCGCACGGCATCGAATTCTGCACCCAGAGCGTCACGGTCTCGCCGGTGTCTGGCGCCGGCAAGCCGGCGTACAGCGCCGACGGCCACGCGTTGGCGTCGTGCGTGCACGACAGACTCCGCTCGGCGGCGCCGTCGCCATAGACGTCGAGCGCATATTTCACCACGTCGTGTCCGACGGCGCCGACTGCATGCACGAAAATCTGTCCGGTGAATTCACCCAGGCCGAAGCGCCGGCGTACCGCGCGGCTGTCGATCGCGACCGAGCCGAAATTTTGCGGCAGCGTCTCCTGCCAGCGGGCGATTTCGGCACCCGCCGCGTCGTAGAGCATGCACCAGACGACGATACGCTGCGCGCCGTAGCCCGACCAATAATTCGCCGTGACCAGCCGCGTCGACAAGCCGGTAGCATCGCGGAAAAAGACAAAGTTGGTCGCGAAGTTGATCGGGTCGAGATAGCGCGCGCGGTTTGTCACCATCGCGTCCGGCAGACGCAGTTCGTCGAGACTGACGATTGCGGCGCCGGCGGGCAACAGATGACGGATATGGGCGATGACGCGTTCGGCATCGAAGCCGGCGACCAGCACTGCGTCCGCGCGACACTCCTTCAGCGCGGTGACCGGTTGCGCGCGCTGGCCGATCGCGGTGCGGCCGATGGCGGCGACGTCCTGTACGTAGAGGCCAGCGAGCTCGAGGCCGGCGAGATCGTAGATTTGCGCCAGCGCGTCGATGCAATTCTCGGGGTCATAGATCGCGACGCGGCCGACGCGTGCCAGCCGCGCGATCAGCGCGTGGCCCTTTTCCGCTGCCAGCGGATGCGTCACGGCCTTGAAAAAAGCGTTGCCGCCCCGGACGTTGCTGAAGGTCTCGATGTTGAGCTGCATGCAGGTCTGCGAGCCCATGATTTAGCAAGCAGGCAGGCCGATTTCCACCCCCTTCGCCGTCGCGCCGCTGGTGCGGCCCAGCGCCGCAATGGGGTGGTCAGCGTGGCAGCGCGCGGCTAGTCTCGCGGCCCATGGCGGTCGATCATCACGCGGCCAAATCGGCGGACGATCAGCGGTATTGGTTCTACGCCGTCAACGCGGTCTTTGCCGTCACCGTCTTGCGCCTTGTCTGGCTCGCCCATGGCGGCACCGATCTCTATCCGGACGAGGCGCAATACTGGCTGTGGTCGTTGCATCCAGCGTTCGGTTACTACTCCAAGCCGCCAATGGTGGCCTGGCTCATCGCGCTGACGACGCACCTGTTCAGCGATAGCGAGGGCGCGATCCGGCTCGCGGCGCCACTGTTGCATTTCGCCGCCGCACTCGTCGTCTACCGCATCGGTGAGCGCCTATATGATTCGCGCGTCGGTTTCTGGTCGGCGCTGCTCTACGTGACATTGCCCGGCGTGTCGGCGTCGGCGGCGCTGATCTCGACCGACGCGCCGTTGCTGCTGTGTTGGGCCGTCGCACTCTATGCCTTCATTCGTGCGCGCGAGCCCGGCGGCGAACGCTGGTGGTGGGCGGTCGGCGCCGCTGCCGGAATCGGGCTGCTGTCGAAATACGCCATGGCCTACTGGCTGGCGTCGGCGCTGATCTATCTGTTGGCGTTTCGCGACGAACGGCAACACCTTGGCCGTTTCGCGCTTGCCGTCGTTCTCGCGCTGCTGATCTACGCGCCGAATTTCGTCTGGAACGCGCAGCATGGCTTCGTCTCGTATCACCACACCGAGCAGAACGCTGCGTCGCACGGCGCGTTGTTCAATCCGTCGCATCTCGCCGAATTCGTCGGTGCGCAATTCGCCGTCTTCGGGCCGATCGGCTTCGCGGCGCTGCTCGTGATCGTCGGCGTCGCGCGGCGCGCCTTGGCGTCGCGGCCGGCGGCGTTGCTGGCGATCTTCGCGTTGCCGACGCTGGCGATGATGATGGCCGTGAGTTTCATCACCCACGCCGAGCCCAATTGGGCGGCGCCGGTTTACGTCTCGGCGACCGTTCTGGTGGCGACCTGGTTGCTGCACGGCGGCCGTCGTGGCTGGCTGATTGCCGCATTGGCGGTCGACGTCGTGATCGCAGTCGTCGCCTTCACCGCGCACGACGTGGCGCGCGCGGCCGGATACAGCCTGCCGGCGCGTTACGATGTGCTGCATCGCCTCCGCGGCTGGCGGCAGTTGGGGATCGCGGTCAGCGGCATCCTGGCGCAGCACCCCGGTGCGCTTCTGTTATCGGACGATCGCGAGGATCTGGCCGTGCTGACGTTCTACGTGCACCCGCATCCGTTCGACGCGCTCAAGTGGAACGGCGAAAGCCGCCAGATCAACGACCAGTTCGATCTCGAGGCTGATCCCAAGGCCGATATCGGCCGGGATTTCGTGCTCGTCACCCATCGTCCCGAGAACGCCCAGCGGATCCTCGACCGCTTCGCCAGCGCCGGTTCGGTCGACCACGTCATCATCCCGCTGGGTGGCGGCGCCGCACGCAACTACACGGTGCGGTTCCTGCACGACTTCAAGGGCTATCGGGACTAATCCGGCGGCGAGCGCAGGTCGATACCGCGCGCGCGGAATGCGGCGGCAATCGCCCAGGCGAAGGCGACGCCGAAATAGAGGCCGGCGATCACGTCGCTCAAATAGTGCTGATCGAGCGCGATGCGGCTGAACGCCACGAGCAGTGCCGCGGCGATCCAGGCCGGCATGAGACGCGGATAGAGCAGCGATAACGCGTAAGCGAGCGCGGCGACGGTCGCCGAGTGGCCAGACGGAAACGACCAATGGTTGGAATGCGCGCCGATGCCGGTGAAGCCGTAGAGGTGATCGGAAAACAGCAGACTCGGCCGGACGCGGCCGAACACCGGCTTGATGATGTCGACGAAGAGGCCTGAAGCCGCGACCACCAGAAATACAAAAGCCGCGCGCCGCGCCGCCGGCACGTGACCGGCGATCCAGCAGACCAACACGGCCGCGGCGGTCAGGATCAGATACGGGCCGCCGAGACCGAACGCGGTGATGAACGCCATCACCGTCTGGACCATCGGCCCGCTATCGTGAAACGCCGTCGCAATCGGCCGATCGAGCCAGAAATAGGACGCAGTTGCCGCGACCGCCGTTGCGACCGTCACCAGCGCGAAACGCTTGAGCGCCGGCGACGGCCGGCAACACGCATGCGCCAGCGCGCCGACGCCGTCATGCGCGACAACCGCGCGGTACAGGAGCCAGCTCAATCCGGTGACGAGAAACCCCGAGGCGACGACGTCCGACAGAAAATGGCCGCCTTGCGCGATGCGCATCAGGCCGAGCGCTGCGCCGGTCGCGACCGCGCCGGCGATCGCCCAGCGCCGCGTCGTCAAGCCAGGCACCAGCAACGCCGCCGACACCAGGAAAAATCCGACGGCCGGATCGCCGGCCGGAAACGAGCAATTGGTCGTACACTGGTCCGCGGGCACGAACACAGGTGTGAACTTTTGCGTGCCGCCGAATTCGACGACCTGCGCCGGCCGGGCGCGACCCCAATGGTCCTTGAATACGGTGTTGACCACCAGGCCGGGGCCTATTGCCAACGCCAGCAGCAGATAGAGGGCCGCGCGCCGCTGCCGCTTCCACGCCACGAGTGCCACTGCTGCCAGCACGACGATCACGACCACGAAATAGCGCAGGTCGGCATGGATCGTGGCGAGCGGCGCCGAATGCGAAAAGCCGCTTCCCGGCGTATAGAAGGCGCGCGACGCCGCCAGATCGATGGCCGGCCAGCCGATCAGGATTCCCATCGTCGCCGCGAAGACCACGAGGAAGATCGTCACGCCGCGGGTCATGCCGGCCGTCGTGCCTTGAAGCGCCGCGCCGCCTCGGCGGCGGCACGCGCCGTGTCGTCGAGCGGCGCGTAGCTCCAGCGTTCGATGGTGCCGGTGAATGGCCGGGTCGCGTTCGCGTCGCGCATCGCAGTGTGGAAGCGCGCGAACTTGGCCGATCCGCCATCGAGCTCGACGACGTGGACCGGTTTGCCGGTGGTGGCTGCTTCGCTGACCATGTTGACCGAGTCGGCGGTGACGATGACGGCGTCGGCCAGCGCGAGCAGCCCGAAATACGGATTATCGCCGTCGCCGCTCCAGACGAATGCGTCGGGTAGGGCCTGGCGCAGCAGCGGCGCGATGCGCGGGCCACTGCGTCGCGACGTGGTGATCGCGAGGCCGTGGCCTTGTTTGGCCAGTGCCGTGAGTTGGCCGATCAATGCCGACAGCCGCGCTTCGGTCAGGCGATAGACCCGGTTGTCGCCGCCGAGCAGCACCGCGATCAGCGGCCGTTTCAAATGCGCAAGCGATGGCCCGAAGCGGCGGGCGCCATCGGCCAGCCGTGCCGGCGTCACCCGGTGGACCGCACCCAGCGTGACGAACGCGTTGGCGCCCCCATCGCCGTCGTGGCGCGGCATGACGATGAGATCGGCGTCGCCGCTGGCAAAGCCGGGGTCCTGCACCTGAATCCAGAAAATCCGGCCGCCGCTTGCGCGTTTGGCGGCACGCGCGGGTGCCGCGACCAAGCGGCCGCACGAGATCAGCATGTCGGGCCACGGCGGCGCGAGGTGGTCGCCGCGCGGATCGAGCGCCGCGAGCGGCGCCAACCAAGCGTGCGGCGGCAGCCAATGCCACGGCGCGCGCAGCACCAGGCTTTTCTCGACGATTGTTGCTTGGAGCGCCGGCGCGATCGCTTCGGCAAGGCCCAGCGTCTGGTTGGCCATGCCGATCTTGCCGTCATGCACCGCCCAGATGGTCGCCGGCATCTTCGCTGTTCCGCTGATCGGGCCCGCCTTGCAATATTATTACCGTATACTACGATGATCCGAGCCTGGTCGCGCCAAAACCGACCGGTTGTTGCCAGCGCGGGCGTTCACGTGACAGATCATTGCTGAGGCTCCGGACGCTGCCATGCGACGTATCAAGCTCGACAAGGTCGACCGGCAGATCCTACGCGACTTGCAGGAAAACGGCCGCATGACCAACGTCGAGCTCGCCGGCCGCGCCGGCATCTCGGCGCCGCCGTGTTTGCGGCGGGTGCGCGCGCTGGAAGAGGGTGGCTACATTCGCGGCTATCACGCGGAGGTCAATCCCGAAGCGCTGGGTTTCGGCGTCACCGTCTTCGCCCAGGTCGGGCTCAAGAGCCAGGCCGAGAATGACCTTAAGGCGTTCGAAGCGCTCGTGTCGGGGTGGGACGAGGTGCGTGAAATCCACATGCTGGCGGGCGAGACCGACTTCCTGCTGAAGATCGTCGCCGCCGATTGGGATTCGTATCAGAAGTTCCTGACGACGCGGCTGACGCCGGCGCCCAACGTGGCACATGTGCGCTCGTCGCTCGCCATTCGCACGGCGAAATACGCGCCCGGCGTGCCGATTGAAGTCGGCGGCAAGGCTTAGCGGAACTGGACCTTGATGATTTCGTAAGAGCGGGCGCCGCCGCGCGGCGTCGTGACTTCGACCGAGTCCGAGATGTTCTTGCCGATCAGCGCGCGCGCCAGCGGCGACGTCACCGACAAGCGGCCTTGCGCGATGTCGGCCTCGTCCTCGCCGACGATCTGGTACACGACCTTTTCGTCGGTTTCCTCGTCGGCGAGCGTCACGGTGGCGCCGAACTTCACCACCTTGCCGGAAAGCTTGGAGACGTCGATGACCTCGGCGCGCGCGATCTTGTCCTCGAGCTCGATCACGCGGCCTTCGATGAAGCCCTGGCGTTCGCGCGCGGCGATGTATTCGGCATTTTCCGAGATGTCGCCGTGATCACGCGCCTCCGAAATAGCGCGGATGATCGCCGGCCGGTCCACGGATTTGAGCCGTTTGAGCTCGTCCTGGAGGCGCGAAAAGCCGTCGCTGGTCATCGGTATCTTGGCCATGAGGAATCCTAGCAAGCTTTTACGGAATCGGCAAAAAGCCGGCTTACCCTGCGAAATCCGCGGGTTGGCCGGCGCTAAAACGAGCCTTCGAAGTAAGATTGCAGCGCAGCCACGTCAAGTCCACCGGCTTTTAGCGCGGCGATCGCCTCGACTGCGGCGCGGGCGCCAGCCACCGTCGTGTAATAGGGGATGTTGTGGGCGAGTGCAGTCCGCCGCAGCGTGAACGAGTCGGCGATTTCACGCGCGCCTTCTGTAGTATTGAACACAAGCTGCACGCCGCCCGACAGCATGCGGTCGACGACGTGCGGCCGGCCTTCGAGCACCTTGTTGACGGTTTCGACCGGCAAGCCGGCCAGGGTCAGCGCCGCGGCCGTGCCGCGCGTCGCCAGCAGCGTGAAGCCCATCTTGTGCAGCCGCCGGCACGGCTCGATCAGACCCCGCTTATCGTGGTTGCGCACCGACACGAACACGGTTCCTGTCAGGGGCAGCACGACGCCGCTGCCGAGCTGCGACTTGGCGAAGGCGCGGCCGAAATCGGCGTCGAGGCCCATGACCTCGCCGGTCGACTTCATTTCCGGTCCGAGGATCAAATCGACGCCGGGAAAGCGGTTGAACGGAAACACCGCTTCCTTGACCGCGACGTGCTTGCGCTTCTGCCGCGGCTTCAGCGCGAAGTCGCCGAGCGCGGCGCCGGCCATCAGCCGCGCGGCGATCTTGGCGATCGGCAGACCGGTGGCTTTCGCGACAAAAGGCACGGTGCGCGAGGCGCGCGGATTGACCTCGAGCACATAGACCTGACCGTCCTTGACCGCGAACTGGACGTTCATCAGGCCGACGACTTTGAGCGCCAGGGCGAGCTCCGTCGTCTGGCGCTCGATCTCCTTCACCACCGACGCCGGCAGCGAATAAGGCGGCAGCGAGCAGGCGCTATCGCCGGAATGGATGCCGGCCTCTTCGATGTGCTCCATGATGCCGGCGACGAACACGCTCTTGCCGTCGGCCAGCGCGTCGACGTCGATCTCGATCGCGTCCTGCAGATAACGGTCGATCAGCACCGGATTCTTGCCGGACACCTTGACCGCCTGCGTCATGTAGCGCTTGAGGCCGGCGCTGTCGTGGACGATCTCCATGGCGCGGCCGCCCAGCACATAAGACGGCCGGATCACCACCGGATAACCGATGGAGGTTGCCACCGTTTCGGCCTCGTCGATCTTTTTAGCGGTGCCGTTCTCGGGCTGGAGCAGGTTCAATTTCTGCAGCAGCTTCTGGAAGCGTTGCCGGTCCTCGGCCAAGTCGATCGCGTCGGGCGAGGTGCCGAGGATCGGAATCTTCGCAGCTTCGAGCGCCGCCGCGAGCTTGAGCGGCGTCTGGCCGCCGAGCTGCACGATCACGCCTTTCAGCGCGCCGTTGCGCGCTTCCGTGCGCACGATCTCGATGACGTCCTCGGCGGTGAGCGGCTCGAAATAGAGCCGGTCCGACGTGTCGTAGTCGGTCGAAACCGTTTCCGGATTGCAGTTGATCATCACCGTCTCGATGCCCGCCTCTTTCAACGAATAGGCGGCATGAACGCAGCAATAATCGAACTCGATGCCCTGGCCGATGCGGTTGGGGCCGCCGCCGAGGATGATGACTTTGTCGCGCGGCGACGGTTGGGATTCGCATTGCGGCGCGCCCGCGGCGGTCGCGCTCTCATAGGTCGAATACATATAAGGCGTGAGCGACGCGAACTCGGCGGCGCAGGTGTCGATGCGCTTGAACACTGGATGGACGCCCAATTTCGCCCTGAGCGCGGCGACGTCGCTTTCGTTCGTGCGCGCGAGCTCGGCGAGCCGCGCATCGGCGAACCCCATCGCTTTGAGCCGCGCCAAACCGGCCGCGTCCTGCGGCAGGCCGGCGGCGCGGACCTGCGCCTCCGCCGCCACCAGCTTGCGGACTTCCTCGAGGAACCACGGATCGTATTTGCACGCCGCGTGAATCTCGGCCGTCGTCAGGCCGGCGCGGTAAGCGGCGGCGACGACCAGCAGCCGATCGGCCTTGGGCTTGGCGAGCTCGGTGCGCACCGCTTCCTTGTCGTCGAGGCTGCCGGCGATTTCTGGCTCGTTGAGGCCGGTGAGGCCGGTCTCCATCGAGCGCAGCGCCTTTTGCAATGCTTCGCCGAAGCTGCGGCCGATTGCCATTGCTTCGCCGACCGATTTCATCGATGTCGTCAGGGTCGGATCGGCTTTGGGGAATTTCTCGAAGGCGAAGCGCGGCATCTTGACGACGACATAGTCGATCGTCGGCTCGAAGCTCGCCGGTGTCACCTGCGTGATCTCGTTCTTGAGCTCGTCGAGCGTGTACCCGACGGCGAGCTTGGCTGCGACCTTGGCGATCGGGAAGCCGGTCGCCTTCGACGCCAGCGCCGACGAGCGCGACACGCGCGGGTTCATCTCGATGATGACCAGCCGCCCATCGGCCGGATTGACCGCGAACTGCACGTTCGATCCGCCGGTGTCGACGCCGATCTCGCGCAGCACCGCGATCGAGGCGTTGCGCATGACCTGGTATTCCTTGTCGGTGAGCGTCAGCGCCGGCGCGACGGTGACGCTGTCGCCGGTATGTACGCCCATCGGGTCGATGTTCTCGATCGAGCAGACGATGATGCAGTTGTCGGCCTTGTCGCGCACCACCTCCATCTCGAATTCCTTCCAGCCGAGGACCGACTCCTCGACCAGGATTTCGTGCGTCGGCGAGGCGGCGAGGCCGTTCTTGGCCAGGTCCTCGAACTCCTGCGCGTTATAGGCGATGCCGCCGCCGGTGCCGCCGAGCGTGAAGGACGGGCGGATGATCGCCGGCAATCCGACCTGGGCGAGCGCGTCGCGCGCCGCATCAGCCGTCTTGGCGATGCGGCTCTTGGGCGATTGCAGGCCAATCCGGTCCATCGCGTTGCGGAAAAGCAGGCGGTCTTCCGCCTTGGCGATGGCTTTCTCGTTGGCGCCGATCAATTCGACGCCGTGCTTCTTGAGTGCGCCGCTCTTGGCCAGCGCCATCGCCGTGTTGAGCGCGGTCTGGCCGCCCATGGTCGGCAGCAGCGCGTCGGGCTTCTCCTTGGCGATGATGCGCTCGACGATCTCGGGCGTGATCGGCTCGATATAGGTGGCGTCGGCCAGGCCCGGGTCGGTCATGATCGTCGCCGGATTGGAATTCACCAGGACGACGCGATAACCCTCTTCCCGAAGCGCCTTGCACGCCTGCGCCCCGGAATAGTCGAACTCGCAGGCCTGGCCGATGACGATCGGTCCGGCGCCGATGATCAGGATGCTTTTGAGATCGGTGCGTTTCGGCATCGCCTCAACCCTTCTGCTTTTCCATCAGCTTCACGAAGCGCTGGAAAAGATAGTGGCTGTCCTGCGGGCCGGGGCTGGCTTCGGGATGGTATTGCACCGAGAACACCGGCTTGCCCTTGAGACGGATGCCCTCGTTGCAGCCGTCGAACAGCGAGACGTGCGAGACCTCGGCCTCCTTGGGCAGCGTCTCGGGTAGCACGCAGAAGCCGTGGTTCTGGCTGGTGATCTCGACCTTGCCGGTCGCCAAATCCTTCACCGGATGATTGGCGCCGCGATGGCCGAGCGCCATCTTCCGCGTCTTGCCGCCGAGCGCGAGCGCGAGCAGTTGATGGCCGAGGCAGATGCCGAACAGCGGCTTGCCCGATTTGACGAGTTCCTGGATGACCGGCACCGCATAGACGCCGGTCGCCGCCGGGTCACCGGGGCCGTTCGACAGAAAAATTCCATCGGGCTTGTGCCGCATGATGTCGTCGACGCTCGCCGTCGCCGGCACGATGGTGACGGCGCAACCTTCGTTGGCGAGCTGGCGCAGGATGTTGCGCTTGGCGCCGTAATCGACCGCGACGACCTTGAAGCGCGGCTTGGCAAGCGTTCCGTAACCGCTGCCGAGCGTCCATGCCGTCTCGGTCCATTGATAGCTTTGCCGGCACGACACTTCTTTCGCCAGATCCATGCCTTCGATGCCGGGCCAAGCGCGCGCTTGCTTCAGCAGGTCGTCGATGTCGAGTTTGCCGTTGGCGCGGTGCGCCAGTGCGCCGTTGGGCGCGCCGCCGTCGCGGACGCGCCGCGTCAGCGCGCGGGTGTCGACGCCGGCCATGCCGACCAGGTCCATCTTCTTGAGCCAGGCATCGAACGGTTGCGCCGCGCGCCAGTTCGACGGTGCGGTGATGTCGGCGCGCAGCACCAGGCCGCGGGCCGGTGGCGTCACCGTCTCGATGTCCTCCACGTTGGCACCGACATTGCCGATATGTGGGAAGGTGAAAGTGATGATCTGACCGGCGTAGGATGGATCGGTCATGATCTCCTGGTAGCCGGTCATGCTGGTGTTGAAGCAGACTTCGCCGACACGCACGCCTTCGGCGCCGACGCCGCGTCCCCAAAAAACGCTGCCGTCGGCCAAGACCAGTGCCGCGGTGGCGTCGGTGGGGCGGGCGTCCGTGGTCATACCGGTGATCGAAACCTCATGCGCGGAGTCGGCGTCCGCTCGCGGCAAAACGCGCCGCAGGAAACATCCGGCGGCGCGGCGGAACAGCGATCGGACTTGAAGACATTGAATTAGACCGCGGATAGGATGCCGTCAAGCGCCGCAGCCCGCGGCGAAATCGGAGGCAAGATGCTGCGCGACCGCTTCACCGAAGCCCTGAAAGAGGCGATGAAGAACAAGGAAGACCTCACGGTTTCGACCGTGCGGCTGATCCTGGCGCGGCTCAAGGAAAAGGACATCGAGGCGCGGCCCAAGCTCGACCGCATCGACGACGCCGCGATCCAGCAGATGCTGCAGCAGATGATCAAGCAGCGGCGCGAGTCGATTGAGCTCTACGAGAAAGGCAACCGGCCCGAGCTCGCCGCCAAGGAGAAGGGCGAGATCGCGATCATCGAGCGCTTCCTGCCCAAACAGATGATCGGCGCCGAACTCGAATCGGCAGTCCGCGACACCATCAAGGAGACCGGCGCCGCCGGCATCAAGGACATGGGCAAGGTGATGGCGGCGCTCAAGACGAAATACGCCGGCCAGCTCGATGCCGCGCAGGCGAGCCAGACGGTCAAGAAGTTGCTGACAGGGTGAGTTAGAGCGGAGGTGGAAAATGCAGCCACAGGAGCAACCGGTCATCAAGGTCGGACAGATCGAAATCCGCTATCTGATGGACGGCACCGTGACGGGCGCCGGAGTCGGTATGTTCGAGATGACCGTGCCGCCGGGAGCGCGAGTTCCACCGCCGCACAGCCATAGTCGCAACGAAGAAATCGTCTATGTCCTCGACGGTGTGCTGCGCTATACGGTCGGCGACGAAACGCGCGATCTCGGGGTTGGACAGCGCATGTACACGCCGCGCGGTGCGGTACATGGTTTCAGCAATCCGCATGAACAGTCGGCGCGTGCGCTCATCGTTCTAACGCCAGATATCGGCGCGGAATATTTTCGTGCAGTGGCTACCATCGCCAACGCGCCGGGCGGTCCTGACCCCGCCAAGATGGTGGAGACAATGACCCGGTACGGCCTCGTGTTGGCACCGCCCAAGTCTCCGTCGAAGTAGGGCACGTCCGTTAAGCGCCTATCTCGTGCGGGGCGGCTGCGATACAATCAATTCCCGATTCGCGCAGCGGCGAATCGTCGACAGCAACAGGCACTATGGCTTTCCCGCCCCGTTTTCTCGACGAGCTGCGCCATCGGATTTCGCTCGCCGAAATCGTCGGCCGGCGCGTGAAGCTCGTTCGGCGCGGCCGCGAGTTCACCGGCCTGTGTCCGTTCCATAACGAAAAGACGCCGTCGTTCTCGGTGGTCGAGGAGAAGGGTTTCTATCACTGCTTCGGCTGCGGCGCGCACGGCGACGTCATCGGCTTCGTCATGCAGACCGAGAACCTCGCCTTTCCTGAGGCAGTCGAGCAGCTGGCGCAGCGCGCCGGACTCGACGTGCCCAAGGCGACGCCGGAGGAACGCCAACGCGCCGAACGGGCGGCCACGCTGCAAGGCGCGATGGAAGCCGCCTGCGCTTTCTTCGAGGCGCAATTGCGCGCGCCCGAAGGCCGCGCCGCGCGCGAATATTTGTCGAACCGTGGGCTCGACGAGGCGGCGATCAAGCGCTTCCGGCTGGGCTTCGCGCCCGACGGGCGCGAGGCGTTGAAACGCGCGCTCGGCGGCAAGTTCCCCGAGCCGCTGCTGATCGAAGCCGGGCTGATCCATCAGTCGGACGACGGCCGCGCGCCGTTCGATTATTTCCGCAACCGCGTGATGTTTCCGATCGGCGATCGCGGCGGCCGGATCATCGCGTTCGGCGGCCGCGTCATCGGCGACGGCCAGCCGAAATATCTCAATTCGCCTGAGACGCCGCTGTTCGCCAAAGGCCGCACGCTTTACGGCTGGGCCGCCGCGCGCGCCGCCGCCGCGCGCGACGACACCGCGATCGTCGCCGAAGGTTATATGGACGTGATCGCGCTGCAACGCGCCGGGTTCGGCACCGCGGTCGCGCCGCTCGGTACCGCGCTCACCGAAAGCCAGATCGAAGAGCTGTGGCGTCTCGCGCCCGAACCGATCTTGTGCTTCGACGGCGACGCCGCCGGCCAGCGCGCGGCGGCGCGCGCCCTTGATCGCGCGTTGCCGCTGCTCAAGCCGGGGCACAGTTTGCGCTTCGCCGTGCTGCCGGCGGGCGACGACCCCGACACGTTGATCCGCCGCCAAGGCGCGACGGCGATGCGCGCCGTCCTCGACGCGGCGACGCCGTTGGCCGAGATGCTGTGGGCGGTCGAAAAATCCGCCGGCCCGCTGCGCACGCCCGAGCAGCGCGCGGCGCTGCGCGCCCGGCTGCGCGAGCGCGTGCGCCGCATCGCCGAGCGCTCGGTGCAGCAGGAATACATCAAGTATTTCGCCGAGCGCCTATCGCCGTCGGTCGATACGCGGCGGCAGTTGCCGCGGCCGGGCCGCGGTGCCGGCGGCTGGCGGATCTCGCCGGCGCGGCGCGACCGGTCGCGTCGCCCGTTCCTTGGCGCGGCCGATTGGCTGGGTCAGGAACCGACCCGCGCGCCCGATCCTGAAAATCAGCTGCCGGCGCTCGGCGAGATCTTGCTTGCTTACGTGCTCAATCACCCCTTTTTATTGGCCGAAGCCGCTGAAGAACTTGCACAAATTGACCTTCCCGGCGCTGGAAAACTTGACAGTCTTTCCCGCAAAATCCTAGAACTGCACCAGCGTAATCCCGCCCTTGACGCCGAGACCTTGAAAGGCCACCTAAATCGCGATGGATTCGGGCCCGTGGTGGATCGAATCCTGTCGCCGCGCGTCTTGGAATTTGCCCGTTTTGCCAGGGTCGGTGCGGATGTCGAAGCGGTGCGATCGGGGTGGGTCGACATCAAACGGCGGTACGAACAACAGTGCCTTTTGACGCAGATTGCCGAAGCCGAGCGCAGCCTCGCCGTCGACACCAACGAGGAAACGCTCGCACGCCTGCGGCATCTCCAGGAGATGCTCCATGCCAGCCAGGCGAAGGATGACGATGTGAGCGGCGATCTGGGTTGAGCGGCGACGGACTTTTTTGATTCTCTGAAAATGACGCGAAGGCGAACCGACATGGCGAGCAAGACGAATTCGACGAGCGAGACTCCCGAAGCGCGCGAAGAGGCGGCCGACGCGCCGCTGCTCGACACCGTCTCTGCCGCAATCAAGAAGATGGTCGCCAAGGGCAAGGAGCGCGGCTACGTCACTTACGACGAGATCAATGCGGCGCTGCCGCCCGAACAAGTGTCCTCCGAGCAGATCGAGGACACGATGACCATGCTGTCCGAGCTCGGCGTCAACATCGTCGAGAACGAAGAGGCCGAAGAGGCGCAGACCAAGAGCGACGGCGAGGGGGAAACCGAAACCCGTTCGGGCGGCAATCTCGATGATGCCGACGTCGGCCGCACCGACGACCCGGTGCGCATGTATCTGCGCGAGATGGGCTCGGTCGAACTGTTGTCGCGCGAGGGCGAAATCGCCATCGCCAAGCGCATCGAAGCCGGCCGCGAGATGATGATCGGTGGGTTGTGCGAGAGCCCGCTCACCATGCGCGCGCTCATCGGTTGGCGTGACGCGCTGATGGAAGGGAAGATGCTGTTGCGCGATGTCGTCGACCTCGACGCGACGTACGGTGGCAAGTTCGACGCCACAGCCGCCGAAGGCGAGGATCAAGAGGAAGCTGAGGCCGAAGCCGGGGGTCGCGAAAACGAGGGCGAGGAATCGCCGCCGGAAGGCGCGGCACCCGAAGGCGGCGACGGCGAGGGCGAAGAGGGTTCGATCTCGCTTGCGGCGATGGAAGAGACGCTGAAGCCCGGCGTTCTCAACAACCTCGACGAAATCGCCCAGCTCTATAAGCGCCTGCACAAGCTTCAGGAACAACGTCTCACCGCCTTCAAGGAAGGCGACGAGATCGGCAAGCCGGGCGAGCGGCGCTACGAAAAGCTGCGCGCCGAGATGGTCAAGGCGATGGACAACGTCCATCTCAACAACGCGCGCATCGAATATCTGGTGGAACAACTCTATTCGCTCAACCGCCGCCTGCAATCGGCCGACGGCAAGCTGCTTCGCCTGGCCGAGCATTCTGGCATCAAGCGCCCGGATTTTCTCCAGCATCATCTGGGTTTCGAGCTTCAGCCCGATTGGGTTTCGCGCGTTCGCCGGCTGCACGGCAAGGGCTGGGCGACGCTGATCTCCAAGCACGTCGCCGAGGTCAAGAACCTGCGCGCTGAAATCGCCGCCATCGCCGCCGAGGCGGGCGTGCCGCCGGCGGAATTCCGCCGTATCGTCGGCACGGTCCAACGCGGCGAGCGCGAAGCGTCGCGCGCCAAGAAAGAGATGGTCGAGGCCAATCTGCGGCTGGTGATTTCGATTGCCAAGAAATACACCAACCGCGGCCTGCAATTCCTCGATCTGATCCAGGAAGGCAATATCGGCCTGATGAAGGCGGTCGATAAGTTCGAGTACCGCCGCGGCTACAAGTTCTCGACCTATGCGACGTGGTGGATCCGCCAGGCGATCACGCGCTCGATCGCCGACCAGGCACGCACCATCCGCATTCCGGTGCACATGATCGAGACGATCAACAAGCTGGTGCGCACGTCGCGCCAGATGCTGCACGAGATCGGCCGCGAGCCGGCGCCGGAAGAACTCGCCGAGAAGCTCGGCATGCCGCTGGAGAAGGTGCGGAAAGTCCTTAAGATCGCCAAGGAGCCGATCAGCCTCGAAACGCCCATCGGCGACGAGGAAGACTCGCATCTCGGCGATTTCATCGAGGACAAAAACGCGGTACTGCCGTTGGACGCCGCCATTCACGGCAATCTGCGTGAAACCACCACCCGGGTTCTCGCCTCGCTGACGCCGCGCGAAGAGCGCGTGCTGCGCATGCGGTTCGGCATCGGTATGAACACCGACCACACGCTCGAGGAGGTCGGCCAGCAATTCTCGGTCACCCGCGAACGTATCCGACAGATCGAGGCCAAGGCGCTGCGCAAGCTCAAGCATCCGAGCCGGTCGCGTAAGCTGCGCTCGTTCCTCGATACCTGATGACGGGACTCGGGCCCGCCGCTTACATTGGCGCGGGCCCGTAGTTCAGCGGTTAGAACGCGCCGCTCATAACGGTGTAGTCGCAGGTTCGAATCCTGCCGGGCCCACCACCATCGCCCTCCAAGCCGCGCGCTTTCCACCTCACGCCGGAGTTTCCATGCCTGCCTATCAGTACATCTATGTGATGAAAGGTCTGAGCAAGACTTTTCCCGGCGGCCGCGAGGTGTTGAAGGACATCTGGCTGTCGTTCCTGCCCGGCGCCAAAATCGGCGTGCTTGGCGCCAACGGTGCGGGCAAATCGACGCTGCTGCGTATCATGGCTGGGCTTGAACACGATTTCGCCGGCGAGGCCTGGGCAGCCGAAGGCGCTACGGTCGGCTACCTGCCGCAGGAGCCGACGCTCGATCCCAAGAAGACGGTCGCCGGTAACGTCACCGACGGTCTCGGTGCGATCCGGACGTTGCTCGAGCGCTTCGAGGCGGTCAGCACCAAGCTGGGCGAAAACCTGTCCGACGACGAAATGAACGCGCTGCTCGCCGAGCAGTCTGAGCTCCAGGAAAAAATCGACGCGGTGAACGGCTGGGAGCTCGAGCGCACGGTCGAGATCGCGATGGATGCGTTGCGCTGTCCGCCCGGCGACGCCGATGTCGCGAAGCTCTCGGGCGGCGAGCGCCGGCGCGTCGCCCTGTGTCGCTTGTTGCTGCAAAAGCCCGACCTGCTGTTGCTCGACGAGCCGACCAACCACCTTGACGCCGAATCGGTGGCTTGGCTGCAGCGCTTTCTGGCTGAATATCCCGGCACGGTCGTCACAGTGACCCACGACCGCTACTTCCTCGACGAGGTCGCCGGCTGGATTCTCGAGCTCGATCGCGGCCAGGGCATTCCCTATCAGGGCAACTATTCCGGCTGGCTTGAGCAGAAACAGAAACGACTGGAGCAGGAAGGCAGGCAGGAGGCCGCGCGTCAGCGCACGCTTGGGCGCGAGCTCGAATGGGTGAAGCAGAGCCCGCGTGCCCGCCAGGCCAAGAGCAAGGCACGGCTCTCGGCCTATGAGAGTCTGGTCTCGCAGAGCCGCGAGAAAGCGCCCGAAACCGCCCAAATCGTGCTGCCGCCGGGGCCACGACTCGGCGATACGGTGATCGAGGCAAGTGGCGTCACCATGAGTTACGGCGACAATCTGCTGATCGAGGATCTGTCGTTCCGCCTGCCGCCGGGTGGCATCGTCGGCGTCATCGGACCGAACGGCGCCGGTAAGACGACGCTCTTCCGCATGATCGTCGGCCAAGAGAAGCCCGCTTCTGGCGGCATCCGGCTCGGCGACACGGTGAAGCTCGGCTATGTCGATCAGAGTCGCGACGCGCTCGATCCCAACAAGTCCGTGTTCGAGGAGATTTCAGGCGGCGCCGACGAGATAGACCTCGGCCGCCGCAAGATGCCGGCACGCGCCTATTGCGCGCTGTTCAATTTCCGCGGACCGGATCAGCAGAAGAAGACCGGCCAGATCTCCGGCGGCGAGCGTAATCGGGTGCACCTGGCCAAAATGCTCAAGACCGGCGCCAACGTCATTCTGCTCGACGAGCCGACCAACGATCTCGACGTCGACACGCTGCGCGCGCTCGAAGAGGCGCTGCTGGAATTTCCCGGCTGCGCCGTCATCGTCAGCCACGATCGCTGGTTTCTCGACCGCATCGCCACGCACATCCTCGCCTTCGAAGGTATGAGCCAAGTGGTGTGGTTCGAAGGCAACTACGCCGAGTATGAGGCCGACCGCAAGCGGCGACTCGGCGCCGCCGCCGATCAGCCGCACCGAATCCGCTACAAGCCGCTGACGCGGAACTAGCGTTTAGTGGCTCTGCGCCTGGGTGGGCGCCAACGAGCTGCCGGCAGACGCCGTGCCGCTGTCGAGGCGCTGTTTCAGTTGCTGGTTCAGCCCGGTGACGGTGCCGCCATCGCGTTGGATGGCGGCGGCGATCTCCTCGCGCTCGGTCAACGCCATGCTGACGCCTTCAACCTCGACGTCAACGATCTTGAGGTCGTCGCCGGTCTTGTTCACGTGCCAATAGATCGTGGTCGGCGGCCCGCCATTGGCGTGAATCAACTGGCTCGTGACGACGTAGCTGGTTGGACTTTCGGGTCGCACGGCGGCCACCTTGACGGTCTCGCCGCCATAATCCTTGAAGCGGGCGGAATAGGTCTGCACCACCCATTGCGTGAACAATTGGTTGAACTGGCTGCGTTCCTGATCGCTCGCGCTCAGCCAGTAGCGGCCGAGCACGAAGCGGGCGATCCGTGGAATGTCGAAGCCGGTTTGGAGGAGCGTGCTGAAGCGCTGTTCGCGCTCGGAATCCGGCATCTGCGGATTGTTCAGCATCGTCAGCGCTTGCTGCACGAGGCCGTCGACAAAGGTTGCCGGCTCGGTCTGTGCGGCGCGAACCGGCACGGTCCACAGGAGTAGCGCGGCAACGAAGAGAACAGATAGGGAATGTCGGGACATTGAAAGCATGGGCCCCCTCGATTTAATCGGTATTCGGCTTACGGTGCCGGGCGTTTCGCCGCGAGCATAGGGCGGTGCCGTTGTGGCCGACAAGGGGCCGTTCTGCGCTGCCCGGGGTCGCATTTTTGGCGCTAGACGCGCTATGGTGCAGAACGCTATGCCCAGTGGGATTCTGCCCATTTTTCCGGGTGTTTTGGAGCAATGACGACGAGTCGACAACGGCAAAACGGACCGCGTACGGCGGCCGGCCTGGAGGCCGGCGCGCTGTTGGCGGCCGATCCGCTGGCCGACATCGGCCGGGCGCCGCCGCGCGTCTCGTTCGAATTCTTTCCGCCCAAAACCGAGGCCATGGAAGAAAAGCTTTGGCAGACGGTGAAACGCGTCGAGCCGCTTGGGCCGCGCTTCGTCTCGGTCACCTATGGCGCCGGCGGCTCGACCCGTGCGCGCACCCACGCCACCGTGCTGCGTGTCCGCATCGACACGGCGCTCGAACCGGCGGCGCATCTGACCTGCGTCGGCGCGCCGCGAGATGCCATCGACGCGGTGGCGCGGCTCTATTGGGATTCGGGCATTCGTCATGTCGTTGCGTTGCGTGGCGATCCGCCGGCGGGCGAAGGCCCCTACACGCCTTATCCCGGCGGCTACGCCTATGCGGCCGATCTGGTCGCCGGCCTGAAGCGCATCGCGCCGTTCGAGATCAGCGTCGCCGCCTATCCCGAGACGCATCCCGAAGCCAAAAGCCCGGAAGCCGATCTCGACAACTTGAAGCGCAAGATCGATGCTGGCGCCGACCGCGCGATCACGCAATTTTTCTTCGAGGTCGACGCCTATCTGCGGTTCGTCGAGCGCGCACGCGCACGCGGCATCGACGTGCCGATCGTGCCCGGCATCCTGCCAGTGACCAATTTCGCCCAGGTGAAGAAATTTGCCGCCCTCTGCGGCGCTACGATTCCGGATTGGATGCCGCCGATGTTCGAAGGGCTCGACGCCGATCCGGATACGCGCCGGCTGGTGGCAGCCTCGATCGCGGCCGAGCAATGTCGCCGGTTGCAGGCGCACGGTGTCGATGACTTCCATTTTTACACGCTCAATCGCGCCGATCTCATCGTCGCCATCTGCCACATGATCGGTGTGCGCGGACCGGTGCCGGCCGACGCGGCTAGGGCTCCAGCAGGCTGAAATTATGGCGCATATTCTTGATGTGATGCGGGATCGCGTGCTGTTGTGCGACGGCGCCATGGGCACCGCCGTGCACGGGCGCAATCTCGACCTCGATCGCGACTTCCTCGGCAAAGAGAATTGCATCGAGGTGCTCAACCAAAGCCGCGCTGACGTGATTCGCTCGATCCATCTCGGCCATTTCCACGCCGGCGCCGACGTGGTGCAGACCAATTCGTTCGGCGGTTCACCGATCACGCTCGGTGAATTCGATCTTGCCGATCAAGCCTTCGCCATCAATCGCCGCGCCGCCGAGATCGCGCGCGAGGCGGTCGAGGAATGCGCCAAGGACGGTCGCGATCGCTTCGTCATCGGCTCGATCGGTCCGGGCACGCGGTTGCCGTCGCTGGGTCACGTCGATTATCAGACGCTCGAAGATGCGCTGGCCGTGCAAGCGAGCGGCCTGGCCGCCGGCGGCGTCGACGTCATTCTCGCTGAAACCTGCCAGGATCCGCTGCAAATCAAGGCCGCGGTCAACGCCGCCAAGCGCGCCGCCGCCGAAGCCGGCCGCGACATTCCAGTCTTCGTCCAGGTCACGATCGAAACCACGGGCACGCTGCTTGTCGGGCCGGACATCGCGTCCGCCGCGACCGTTATCCGCGCGCTCGACGTGCCGCTTGTCGGCCTCAATTGCGGCACCGGCCCGCGCGAGATGGCCGAGCACATCAAATGGCTGTCCGAGAACTGGCCGGGCCTGTTGTCGGTCCAGCCCAACGCCGGCCTACCGGAGCTGCTCGACGGCAAGACGCACTATCCACTGACGGCGACGGAATTCGCCCCCTGGATCGCGCGCTTCGTGCGCGAGGACGGCGCCAACCTGGTTGGTGGCTGCTGCGGCACCGAGGTCGAGCACATCGCCGCGCTCGACGCCGCCTTGCGGCAACTCGCCGACGGCGGCCTCCGGCCGCGGCCCAAGGTCCGGCAGACGGTGTGGACGCCGTCGGTGGCTTCGCTCTACGGCCAGGTGCCGTTGCGGCAGGAGAACGCCTATCTGTCGATCGGCGAACGCTGCAACGCCAACGGTTCGAAGCGCTTCCGCGAGTTGCAAGAAAAGGGCAACTGGGACGGCGCCATCGAGATGGCGCGCGCCCAAGTCAAGGACGGCTCGCACGCGCTCGACCTCTGCACCGCATTCGTCGGCCGCGACGAGGTGGCCGATATGAGCGCGGCGATGACCAAGCTCACCAACGGCGTCAACGCGCCGCTATCCATCGACACGACCGAGCTACCGGTGCTCGAAGCCGCGCTCAAGCTTTATGGCGGCAAGTCGATCATCAATTCGATCAATCTCGAGGACGGCGAGGAAACGCTCGAAAAGAAGGTGCGTTTGGCCAAGCGTTTCGGCGCCGCGTGCATCGCCTTGACCATCGACGAAGAGGGCATGGCGAAGGAGGCGGCGCACAAGATCGCGATCGCCCAGCGCATCCATGAGCTGGCGAGCGTCAAGCTCGGGCTGGCGCCGTCAGATCTGTTGTTCGATCCGCTCACTTTCACGATCTGCACAGGCAGCGAGGGCGACCGCCGCCTCGGTCTCGAGACGCTCGAGGGGATCGAGGGCATCGCCAAGGCGCTGCCCGAATGCCAGATCATTCTCGGCCTTTCGAACATCTCGTTCGGTCTCGCGCCGGCGGCGCGCAGCGTACTCAATTCCGTGTTCCTCGAAGAGGCGCTAAAGCGCGGCATGACCGGCGCCATCCTGCATGTCTCCAAGATCGTGCCGTTCCACCGCATTCCCGAGAACGAGGCGCAAACCGCGCTCGATCTGATCTATGACCGGCGCAAGCCGGGCTACGATCCGTTGCACGCGTTCATCGCGCTGTACGAGAATCGCACCGAGTCCAAGGCAGAGAAGAAAGAGCGGCCGGTTTCGCTCGAAGAGCGGCTCAAGGTGCGTATCGTCGACGGCGACCGCTCCGGCCTCGAAGCCGATCTCGAGGCCGCGCTCGCCCGCATGAGCCCGCTCGACATCATCAATAATATCCTGCTCGATGGCATGAAGACGGTCGGCGAGCTGTTCGGCGCCGGCAAGATGCAGCTGCCGTTCGTTCTGCAATCGGCAGAGACGATGAAGGCTGCGGTCGCCTATCTCGAGCCGCACATGGAACGCCTCGAAGGCGCCGAAAAGGGCACCATCGTGCTCGCGACGGTGAAGGGCGACGTGCACGATATCGGCAAGAATCTGGTCGACATCCTGCTGACCAACAACGGCTACAAGGTCGTCAATCTCGGCATCAAGCAGCCGCTCAACTCGATTCTCGAAGCCGCCGAAAGCCACAGTGCCGACGCCGTCGGCATGTCGGGCCTGCTCGTCAAATCGACCGTAGTGATGCGCGAAAACCTCGAGGAGATGACCCGGCGCGGCCTCGGCATGCCGGTCATCCTCGGCGGCGCGGCGTTGACCCGCCGCTATGTCGAGGAGGATTGCGCCAAGGCCTATTCCACGGGCGCGGTCGCCTATGCCCGCGATGCGTTCGAGGGCCTGGCGCTGATGAACAACGTCGTCAACGGCACGTTCTCCAGCACGGTCGCCGCGCAACGCGAAAAGACCAAGGACAGGCCGGTCAACGAATCGCGCCGCCTGGGCCGCGCTGCCGAGCCGCGTGTCCTGCGCCCGCTCGATCTCGAAGAAATCCGCCTGCGCCGGGCCGAGCTCGCGCGCGGCGTAGCGGTGCCGCAGCCGCCGTTCTGGGGGCCGCGCACGATCGCGCGCGTGCCGCTCAAGACGATCGCGCCCTATCTCAACGAGCGCATGCTCTACCAATTCCATTGGGGTTACCGGAAACAGGGCCGCACGCTCGACGAGTTCAAGGCCTGGGCGAAACAGGAATTGCGGCCGGTGCTCAACGAATTGTTCGAGCGCGTCGCCAAGGAGGACATCCTGGTGCCGCAAGCGACATACGGCTATTGGCCGTGCGCGTCGGCGGGCGACGAGCTGGTGCTCTACGATCCCGACAGCGGCAACGAGGTGGCGCGTTTTTCATTTCCGCGCCAGAACAAGCCCGGCGGTCTCTGCATCGCCGATTTCTTCCGCGACATCACCGCCAACGAGCGCGACGTGGTTGCGCTCCAGGTCGTCACCATGGGCCGCGGCGCCTCGGAAGTGGCGCGGCAATGGTTCGCCGACAACCGCTACAAGGATTATCTCTATCTGCACGGATTGTCGGTCGAAATGGCCGAGGCGCTGGCCGAATACCTGCATCAGCGCATCCGTGCCGAGATGGGTTTCGCCGGCGAGGAGGCGCGCGACATCGAAGGCCTGTTGCGCCAGGAATATCGCGGCAGCCGCTATTCGTTCGGCTATCCCGCCTGTCCCGATCTGGCGCAACAGCGGCAGCTGCTGACGCTCCTACGGGCGCAGGAAATCGGCGTCACCCTCACCGAAGAGGACCAGCTCGATCCCGAGCAGTCGACCTCGGCGATCGTCGTCTTGCATCCGCAGGCCAAGTACTTCTCGGTCTAAGGCGCGCCTCAATCTCCGACCGGCAGCCAAGTCATCGCGCCGGTCCATTTGAGCCACAGCACTGCGAAGACCAGCGACAGCAGTGTGAACGGCACGGCGGCGCGGACGTATTCCGCGTTCGACAGACGGATGCCCAGCGTCTTGGCGCGCTCGACGACGATGATGTTGGCGACCGAGCCCAGCAGCAGAAGGTTGCTGGCGAGCGACGTGATCAACGCCAAGCCGTAAAGCTCGCCGGCCGGCGGACTCGGCCAGATCTGCATCAGGAACATGACCCAGGGCACGGTGCCGATGACGTTGCTCATCACCAGCGTCAGCGGCGTCATCACGATCAGGCTGTCCGGGCCGAGACCGATCGATTGCAGCCCGGATAGCGCCGAAAACGGGATGCCCGTGTCGGCGAGCGTGCCGGTGATGGCGAAGAGACAGAGGAACAGCAATACCAACGGCCAGTCGACGGCGGCGATCATGGTGCGGCTGGTGAACTTGCGGTTCGACAACAGCACCGCGGCGATGAGCATGCCGCCGATCTCGCGCGGCAGTGGCGTCGCGAACAGGATCAGCATCGCGCCGAGCGCGATCAGGCCCTTGATCGTCTGGTTGCGGTCGTGCGGATGGCGCGGCAAATCGGCGGCGGTTTGGCTTGCCGCCAACTCGGTCGTGCCGATGCGGTCGCGCCACATCATCCAAACGACGCCGTAAACGCAGCCGAGCCCGACCAGCGCCGGCACCAGACAGGCGACGAGGAAGCCGTGGAAGCTCAAGCCGCCCATCTGGCCGATCAGGATGTTCTGCGGATTGCCGATGAACGTCGCGGCCGAGCCGGCGTTGCTGGCGCCAATGAGCGCGATGAGGAACGGCCGCGGATCGAGATTGCGCGCCTGCGCCCCGGCGATCAGCAGCGGCGCCATGGTGAACGCGACCAGGTCGTTGACCAGGAACGCCGACAGAGCGCCGCAGACCACGACCGTGAGGCCGAGCAGCACCGCTGGGTCGTCGCTTTGCGCCATCAGCCAATCGCAGCAGATTTCGAAGAAACCCGACGCGACGAACTGCGCCGAAATGATCATCAGTCCGAACAGCAGCACCAGGGTGGGCGCGTCGATGCTGGAGCCGAGTTCGTCGAGGGTGACTTGCTGACTCGCCAGCAAGGCGACGAAACCGAGCAGCACGATGCCGGTGCGGTCCACCGACAACCAGGGCAGACGCCCGGCCGCCATGCCGCCGTAGGTCAGCAGAAAAACGACGATGATGACTGCGTTATGCATGGACCAGAGGCATGAAGCGCGCCGCAATGGCCGGCGCGGCAAGCTGGCTAATCTATAGGGCAAAGCCGGCGCGGCGCGGAAGGGCGGCTCCCGGCATGCCGTCATATTGCGAAAGAGTGTGTTCCGGCGACCACGGTGCGCGCCCACTCGGCGCCCACCGGCCCCGTTATGGCAGGACTTTGAGCTTCCAGAAGGCGAAGCCGACCATGCGCAGCAGCAGCCAACCGTGGCGGAACCGCGAAATGTTGGTCGTGCCGTAGGTGCGGGCGGCATAGCGGATCGGCACTTCGGCGACTTTGAGCGAAAGTTTCGACGCCCCGAAGATGAGGTCGAAATCGCCGAACGGGTCGAAATCGCCGAAATAATTGCGGCCCTTCGCGATGCGCTCGTAATGCCGCCGCGGTAGCGCCTTGGTGCCGCAGAGCGTGTCGGTGAAGCGCTGATTGAGCAGCCAGGTGAACAGCAACGAGAAGAGGTGGTTGCCGATGCGATTGATGAGCCGCATCGAATCGCGCTCCAGCGGATAAACCAGCCGCGTGCCGTTGATGAATTCGCCGCGGCCGGCGGCGAGCGGCGCGTAGAATTTCGGCAGCTCTTCCGGCGCCACCGTCATGTCGGCATCGAGGATCATCAGCACGTCGCCGCGTGCGTGCGCGAAACCTTTACGCACGGCGTCGCCTTTGCCGCGTCCCTCCTGCTTGAACAGCTTGATATCGCGTTCGGGGTTGAGTGCCTTGACGCGCACGATCTCGTCCCAGGTGCCGTCGCTGCTGCCGCCTTCGACGAAGACGATCTCGATGTCGTCGCAGAATTGCGGCAGGCGCGCGACGATCATCGGGATATTGCCGCGCTCGTTGCGGCACGGCACGACGACGCTGGCCGACAGGTTCTCGCGCGCGCCGCTCGGCCGCGGTCGCGCCACCAGATAATGCCGCAGGCAAAGTTTACGGATCAGCGGCAGCGTCGCGATCACGCGGTTGATCAAGGTGCCGACGCCGAACAGCCGCTTCGGGATCAGCTGTCGCCATTCGGTGCGCACCGGCTCGAAACCCGCCAGTTCGAGCAGGTTGGCAATGTCCGCCGGCCGCAGCCAATTGGTCAGTGGCTCGGGCATGCGCAGCTTGAACGCCTCGGCCAGCCGTAGCACCGGCTCCCACAGATAATTGTGATAGGCGACGACGAGGCGTGTGTCGGGACGGCACAGCGCCAGCAGGTTCTGGAACGTCGCTTGGCAATCGTCGAGCATGCCGATGGCGTCGGCAATGACGACGACGTCGAACGGACCGGGCAGGCCGGCGACGGTCGCCGGGTCTTCGATGTCGCCGACGACGAAATCGAGCGCCGGATGTGCCGCGCGGGCGCGCGCGATCATCGGCTCCGAGATGTCGACGCCGACGCCTTTCTCGGGTTTCAGCGCCGCCAGCAGGCCGCCGGTGCCGCAGCCGATCTCGAGCACGCGCAACCCTTCCGGAATCAGGAATCGGAGATAGCGCCGGTCGTCATCGTGGAAGGTGCGGTTCTTGGCGATGAAGGTATCGCGCTCGGGCGCCCAGCGGTCGGAAATCTCGCGCAGGCGCTGCTTGCGCGGAGAGAGGGGCCGCGCCGTGGCGGTGGTGGCATCTGCGGACATGCGCGGGCGAGATATACGCGAGTCGCTTCCGCGGTGCCACAAAGCCGTTGCGGATAGCCGCCATCCGCAAAGAGCGGCGGCGTTGGCGGCCGCGGTCGGCTAACATTGCTGCGCATGTTCGGTTTCGTCACCCGGCCGATGGTCGTCGCGCTGATCGTCGCCTGCGGCCTGTTCATGGAAAACCTCGACGGCACGGTGATTACCACCGCTTTGCCGACCATGGCGGCAGCCTTCGGCGACACGCCGGCGCGGCTCAGCCTGGGCGTCACGGTCTATATGATCAGCCTGGCCATCTTCATTCCGATCAGTGGCTGGGTCGCTGACCGGTTTGGCGCACGCACGGTGTTCCGCGCCGCGATTGCCGTGTTCACCGTCGGCTCGGTCCTCTGCGGTCTGACGCACAACCTGTTCGAGCTGGCCGGCGCGCGCATCGTCCAGGGCGTCGGCGGCGCGATGATGGTGCCGGTCGGCCGGCTCATCCTATTGCGCAGCGTGTCGAAGCCCGAGTTGGTGCGCGCCATGGCTTATCTCACGGTGCCGGCGCTGTTGGGGCCGGTGCTCGGTCCGCCGGTCGGCGGCTTCATCACCACCTATGCCAGCTGGCGGTGGATTTTCTTCCTCAACGTACCGATCGGCATCCTCGGCATGGTGTTGGTCACGCTCCTCATCGACAACACGCGGGAGGAATCGACGCCGGATCTCGACTGGTTCGGTTTTCTGTCGAGCGGCGGTGCCTTGGCCGGCCTGGTCTATGGTCTCGACCTCATCGGCCGCCCCTTGGTCCCGGCGGACGTCATCGTTGGCATTCTGGCGGGCAGCATCCTGCTCGGCGCGATTACGGTGCGGCACGCCTTGCGTCATCCGCATCCGCTGATCGATCTGGCGCTGCTGCGCGTGCCGACCTATTGCATCAGCATCATCGGCGGTTCGATCTTCCGTATCGGTTCGGGCACGCTGCCGTTCCTGTTGCCGATCATGCTGCAAGTCGGTTTCGGCGTGACGGCGTTCACCTCGGGGCTGCTGACCTGCGCCGCGGCGATGGGCTCGTTCACCATGAAGATGGCGGCGCGGCCGATCCTGCGCCGCTTCGGCTTCCGCCGCGTGCTGATCGGCAACGGGATGATCAGCGCCGTCTCGATCACGCTGTGCGCCACCTTCTGGCCGACGACACCGCATCTCGTGATCCTGGCCGTGCTGCTGATCAGCGGCTTCTTCCGCTCGCTGCAATACACCAGCCTCAACACCGTGGCCTATGCCGAGATCGGTAGCGGCCGGATGAGCGCCGCGACCAGCGCCGCCAGCATGATGCAGCAGCTGTCGAACGGTCTCGGCGTCGCTTTCGGTGCGCTGATGCTTCAGATCGCACGGCATTGGAGCGGGGCGCTGACCGTGAGCGATTTCCACGCGGCCTTCGGTTGTGCCGGATTGGTGTCGCTCGCGGCGGTTGTGATTTTTCTGCGCCTCGATCCGGCGGCCGGCGCCGAAATCAGCGGCCATCGTATGGCCCCGAGCGACATCAAGCCGAGCAGCGCCTGAGTCGGCCCGCAGCCCGAGCAGGCATGCGGCGGTTGCCCGTGCTATAGAACGCCATGCCCGAGACCGAATCGGCGCCGGTCGCGCCTGTTTCCACCGCCTTGCCGCCCTATCTCGCCGCACTCAACGAGGCCCAACGCCGCGCCGCCGAGGCGGTGGACGGGCCGGTGCTGGTGCTGGCTGGCGCCGGCACCGGCAAGACGCGGGTGCTGACCGCACGACTCGCCCATATCCTGGCCACGCGCCGCGCCTGGCCGTCGCAAATCGTCGCCGTCACCTTCACCAACAAGGCGGCGCTCGAGATGCGCGAGCGGCTGGAACGGCTGATCGGCCAGGCGGCCGAAGGCCTGTGGCTCGGCACCTTCCATTCGATCGCCGCGCGCATCCTGCGCCGCCATGCCGAGATCGTCGGTCTCAAGCCCAATTTCACCATCCTCGATGCCGACGATCAGTTGCGCCTGGTGAAGCAGGTCGCCGCCGCCGAAAACATCGACGAGAAGCGTTGGCCGGCCCGCACCATCCTGGGCGCGATCGAGCGCTGGAAGGATCGTGGCCTCGTGCCCGACAAGGTGACCGATCCGGGCGATTTCGCCGACGGCCGCGCGCTCAAGATCTATCGTCAGTATCAAGAGCGGCTCCAGACGGTGAACGCCGCCGACTTCGGCGATCTGCTGCTCCACAATCTGACGGTGTTTCAGGCGCGGCCCGAGATCGCGGCCGAGTACCAGGAGCGGTTCCGCTATCTCCTGGTCGACGAATACCAGGATACCAACGTCGCGCAGTATCTCTGGCTGCGGCTGTTGGCGCAGAAATACAAGAACCTGTGCTGCGTCGGCGACGACGACCAATCGATCTATTCCTGGCGCGGCGCTGAGATCGGCAACATCCTGCGCTTCGAAAAGGATTTTCCCGGCGCGCAGATCGTCCGTCTCGAGCAGAACTACCGCTCGACGCCGCATATTCTGGCGGCCGCCTCGGCGCTGATCGCCAAGAATGCGGGCCGGCTTGGCAAGACGCTGTGGACCACCGCCAACGAAGGCGAACGCGTACTGTTGCGCGGTCTGTGGGACGGCGAGGAAGAGGCGCGCTGGGTCGGCGACGAGATCGAGAGCCTGCAGCGCAAGGGCGAGCGGCTGTCGCAGATCGCCATCCTGGTGCGCGCCGGCTTCCAGACGCGCGAGTTCGAGGAACGCTTCATCCAGATGGGGCTCGCCTATCGCGTCGTCGGCGGACCGCGGTTCTACGAGCGGCAGGAAATCCGCGACGCACTCGCCTATCTACGCCTCGTGAACCAGCCGGCTGACGATTTTGCTTTCGAGCGCGTCGTCAACACGCCGCGCCGCGGCATCGGCACCCAGACGTTGCAGGCGCTGCATCACCTGGCGCGCAGCGAACGGATCACGCTGAGCGACGCGACGGCGCGGCTGATCGCTACCGACGAACTCAAGCCGGCGGCGCGCAAGGCGCTCGGCGGTTTTCTCACGGATATGGCGCGCTGGCGCGGCATGGTCCAGACGATGCCGCATACCGAGCTGGTCCAGATCGTGCTCGATGAATCGGGCTACACCGCGATGTGGCAGGCGGATAAATCGCCCGACGCGCCCGGCCGGCTCGAGAACCTGAAGGAACTAGTCGCGGCGATGGACGAGTTCGAGAACCTCGCCGGCTTCCTCGATCACGTCAGCCTGGTGATGGAGAACGCCGGGCAAAGCGGCGGCGACATGGTGAGCCTGATGACGCTGCACAGCGCCAAGGGTCTCGAATTCGACATCGTGTTCCTGCCCGGCTGGGAGGAAGGCCTGTTCCCGAATCAGCGCTCGCTCGACGAGCACGGCACGAAGGGCCTGGAGGAGGAACGGCGGCTCGCCTATGTCGGCCTAACGCGCGCGCGGCGCCGCGCCTATGTCGCTTATGCCGCCAACCGGCGCATCCACGGCCAATGGCAGACGACGCTGCCGTCGCGCTTCATTGCCGACCTGCCGCAGGACCACACAGAAATGAACGCCGAGCCCGGTTTACAGCCGCGCGCCACCGGTTTCGCGCCCGCCGGGCTTGATGACGATTGGCAGCCGACGCCGCTACTGCGCCGCCGGCCCGAGCTGGCCCGGCTTCTCATACAGGGGCGACGCGATATCCCGCCGCCGCCACCCAAGACTGGCGCCAAGTTCGCTGCCGGCGATCGGGTCTTCCACCGTAAATTCGGCCTCGGCACCGTGCGCGCCGCCGATGGCGGCAAGCTGTCGATCGCTTTCGATGAGGCCGGCGACAAGATGGTGATGGACAGCTTCGTGGAGAAGGCGTGAGCGGCAGCGCGCTCTGGCGGGTTAGTGTCGACGCCGCTGACGCCGAAGATGCCGAAGCCGCGGCCGCGGCGCTCGACGGCGTCTGTAGCGCGATCAGCGTCTTCGAGCAGCCGAACGGCGCCTGGCGGGTCGAGGGTCTGGCGCTGGCGCCACCCGAACGCGGCGCCATCGTCGCGCGGCTGGCGCTGGCGTGGAGCGATCGCGGCGAGGCGCCGGCGGTGGCGGTCGAACGCCTACCGGCGCACGACTGGCTGCGCGAAAACCAGGCGAGCTTCGTACCCTTTCGCGTCGGCCGCTTTTTCGTCCACGGTGGCAATTTCACCGGTCGCGCGCCGGGCGGAACCGTGCCGCTGCTGATCGACGCGGCGACCGCTTTCGGCACCGGCGAACATGGCTCGACCAAGGGCTGCCTGCTGGCATTGTCGCGTCTCGCGCGGCCGCGCCGCATCCTCGACATGGGCACCGGCACCGGCATCCTGGCGATCGCCGCCGCCAAACGGTACCGCCGCAACGTCTTGGCGGCCGATATCGAGGCCGAAGCCGTCCGCGTCGCCGGCGTCAACGCCGCGCGCAACGGTGTCGCGGCCCACATCCGACCGGTCCGCGCCGGCAGCTATCGCCGCCGACCACTGGCGCGCGGCGCGCCGTTCGATTTCGTGCTGGCGAACATCCTGGCGCGGCCGCTGGCGCTGCTGGCGCGTGATCTCGGCCGTGCTCTGGGGCCGCGCGGCGTCGCGGTGCTTGCCGGCCTGCTGCCGCGTCAGGAGGCGCTGGTGTTGACGGCGCACCGCGCGGCCGGGCTTCATCTTGCGGCGCGCATCGATGTCGGCGGCTGGCGAGCCCTTATCCTGGCGCGCGGCCACCGCGTGCCGGCGAATTTCCCCATCCTGCAAACCTGATGAGCGAGCCCCAATGACCCTTCTGCAAGCCCTTGTCATGGCCGTGCTGCAAGGCCTGACTGAGCTGTTTCCGGTGTCGAGCCTGGGTCATGCGGTGGTGCTGCCCCACCTGTTCGGCTGGAATATCGACCAGCACGGACCGGATTTCCTACCCTTCCTGGTGGTGCTGCATATCGGCACCGCCGCAGCGCTGCTGGCTTATTTCTGGCGCGACTGGATCGGCCTGGCACTGGCCCTGTTCGGCCTCGGCGCGCGTGCTGAACGTGCGGGCCGGCGGCGTCAGCTCGGGCTCATCGTCGTGGCGACGATTCCTGCGATGATCTTGGGCTTCGCGCTGGAGAAATTGTTCCGCGCTCTGTTCGGCACGCCGGTGGTGGCCTCGGTGTTCCTGATCGTCAACGGCGGCCTGTTGTTCTTCGGCGAACGGCTGCGCCGCGCCGGCCGCAATGTGCGCACCATCGAAGGCATGCGCTGGCGCGATGCGCTTTATATCGGCCTGTGGCAATCGACGGCGCTGATTCCGGGCATTTCGCGCTCCGGCGCGACCATAGTTGGCGGCCTTCTGGCGGGCCTGCATCACGAGCAATCGGCGCGCTTCTCGTTCCTGATCGCGACGCCGGTGATCGCCGGCGCCGCCGTCCTCGAAGTGCCGAAATTGCTCCATGCCGGCGGCGGCTTCGGTCCGGTGGCGTGGATCGCCGGCGCCGTCGCCGGCATCACGGCATTTTTGAGCGTCTGGTTCCTGATGCGCTACTTCAAGGGCCACGATTTCGAGGCGCTCGACCCGTTCGCCTGGTACTGCTGGACCTTCGGCGTGGTGTCGCTGGCGCTGCTGTTGTTCGTGCTTTAGACGACGCGCTCCGACACCAGCGGGCAGACCAGTTCGCCGTCGCCGGTTTCGATCTGGATGGTGGCGTGGCCGATGGCGAAGCGCTGGTCGAGCTCGCCGATCAGCACAGACAAGGCGGCGTCGCCGGGATGACCCTGCGGCATCACCAGATGCACGGTCAGCGCCGTTTCGGTCGTGCTCATTGGCCAGATATGCAGATCGTGGATCGCCGTGACGCCGCGCACGGCCGCGAGCTGCGCGCGCACCGCCACCGGATCGATCTGATGCGGTACGGCGTGCAGTGCCATCGCCAGGCCGCGCTGCAACAGCCGCCAGGTGCCGACGACGATGATGGCGGCAATCACCAGGCTGACGGCTGGATCGAGTCGCAGCCAACCGGTGGCGATCACCACCGCGCCCGACGCGGCGACGCCGACACTGATGCCGGCGTCGCTTAGCGCATGGACGAACGCGGTCTTGAGGTTGAGGTCGTGCGGATGGCTGCTGCGCGACAGCAACAGGGCGATGACGCCGTTGACGACGACGCCGGCCAGCGCCACGAGGATGACGGTCTCGCCGGCAACCGGCGTCGGTGTGGCCAGGCGCGGGATCGCCTCGGCGGCGATCGCGCCGACGGCGATCAGCAGGATGATGGCGTTGAGCAGCGCCGCGAGGATCGACGAGCTGCCGAGACCATAGGTGAAGCGGTGGCTCGGCTCGCGCCGCGCGAGCTGCGTCGCTGCGAACGCCGCGCCGAGGCCCAAAGCGTCGCCGAAATTGTGGCCGGCGTCGGCGAGCAGCGCCATTGAGCCACCGAGCCACCCGAACACCGCTTCGGCGGCGACGAACGCCAGATTGAGCGCGACCGCAAACGCAAACAGCGCCGCGTTGCCCGCGGCGCTGTGATGTGCGTGGTCGTGGTGTTCGTGCGCGTGGCCCATCGCCCTACTGTGCCTCCGATTCGGAGGCAAGGCGAGGGGCAGCGGCTCAGCCGCGCTTAGTGCGCGTGCGAGGTCCGGCCGGCTTT
>DATEMD010000036.1:0-12168 GCA_035275845.1 Allostellaceae bacterium
GGGGGCACGCTGACCAACAATGGCACCAGCGTGGCCGGCGCCGTCATCACCAACAACAACGCGACCTTCACCACCCAGGCCGGCTCGACCGTCAACAACAACGGGTCGCACGCCATCTTTACCAATCAGAACGGCGGAAGCGTCACGACCAACGGCGCGTTCAACAACACCAACGGCGCTCAGGTCACCAACGATCCCTCGAGCTGGACCAACAACGGCCCCTTCGACAATAACGCCTCGACCGTGACCAACACGGGCGCGGGCTCGACATACGACAACAGCGCGACCGGTACATTCACCAACGAGGCGAGCGCGACGCTGACCAACCAGAACCAGGCACAGTTCACCAACGAAGGCTCGATTACCAACAAGACCGGCTCGACGATCCAGAACCTCGCCGACAACACCGGCGCGACCAACGTCGTCACCACCTTCAACAACAACGGTGGCACGATCAACAACACGGCCTCGATCCTGAACAGCGGCAACGTGACCGGTGCGAGCGCGACGGCCAAGGCGCTGTTCGAGAACACCAACGGCGGCACGCTCAACAACAATTCGGGCGGCACCATCATCAACGACGGCACCGGCAGCCGGGGCCTCGCCGAGCTCGACAACTCGGCCGCGCTGAACAACGCGGCGGGCGCGTCGATCGACAACAAGGGCGCCAACGCGACTTTCCAGAACCTGTCGGGCGGCCTCGTCACCAACAACGGCAGCGTCACCAACGAGCAGGGCGCGGCGCTCAACAACGTCGGCGGTGCGGCGGGCGCGGAATTCACCACGACCGGCACGGGCACTCTCCTCAACGAGACGGGCGGCACCATCACCAACAATGGCACCGGCACCGGCAACGCTCACTTCAACGCGATCAGCGGCGGCACGATCACCAACGCGACCGGCGCCTCGATCGTCAATGAGGGCTCGAACGCCAACTTCCACGTGCATAACGGCGGCACGCTGACCAACAACGGCTCGTTCCTGAACGAGCTGGCCGGCATCTTCACGACCTTCACCGGCGGTCAGACCACCAACAACGGCACCATGACCAACCAGACCGGCGGCAACGTGACCGTCCAGTCGGGTGCCACGCTCAGCGGCACGGGCACCTATACGCAGACCGGCGCGACCAGCAACACCACGGTCAACGGTACCTGGACCCAGGCTTTGACCGATATCGAGAACGGCAACCTCAACGGTTCCGGCACCGTCAACGGCGCGGTGTTCAACAACACCCCGTCCGGCACCGGCCCGGGCGTTAGTGGTACCGGCGCGGGCGGCATCACCCTCACCGGCCCAGTCGCCGGCACCGGCAACTATTCCGGCACCGTGACCTTCCAGGGTTCGCTGTCGCCCGGCAACACCGGCTCGTCCGCGGTCAACCCGAACAACCCGGACAAGACCTCGGGCACCTTCGTCAACAACCCGGGCGCCAGCTATCCGGTCGGGACCGGCTCGGCGGCGGCGATCGCCAGCACCGGCACCATGATCTTCGCGCCCAGCAACACGCTCTACATGGACGTGATGGCGCCGACGACCGCCGGCACGACCTATGACCAAATCAACACCGCGGCGGCGCAGCTCGGCGGCACGATGACGCTGGTGCCGAATTCGACCGTGGCGCCCGGCTCCTACGACCTGATCCACTCGGGTGCGAGCGGCATCACTGGCGACTTCGCCACCACCCAGATGCTGAGCCTCAACGGCACGACCGACAGCTATCTCAAGAGCAATACGGTGACGTCGTCCGACGACACCGCCGTGCTTGGCAGCGTCGCTTCGGATTACGGCCTCACCGGCGTCGACAACACCTTCAGCCAGATTGGCGGCAACGGCGCGGCGGGCCAGAACGGCAACAGCGTTGCTCCGTCGCTCACCACCGCAACCTCGGGCGCGACCTTCGCCACCGGCGGCAATGGCGGCAGCGCGGCCAGCCCCGGCAACGGCGGTAACGGCGGCAGCGGCACCGCGACCAACGTCATTACCGGCTCCGGCATCTCGCTGGCGGTCGGCAACGGCGGCACCGGCGGCGACGCCAGCGGCGTCGGCACCGGCGGCACGGGTGGTGCCGGCAGCGCGACATCGACAATGAACGGCCCGACGGGCTCGGCCAATGCTTTCTCGACCGGTGGCAACGGCGGCCTCGGCACCGGCGGCGACAACGGCGGCGCCGGCGGCACCGCCACCTCCACGGCCACTGCGACCTTGAACGTCGTGACCGCGGCCACCGCAAACGCCACCTCGATCGGCGGCAATGGCGGCGGCGCCACGGGCGGCGGCGTCGGCGGCAACGGCGGCAATGCCTCGTCGACTGCGAATGCGGCGACGACCGATGCCATCAACCCGGCGAACGCCACGGCCACCTCGACTGGCGGCCAGGGCGGCAGCCTGAGCGGCGTCGGCGGCACCGCGACCTCGAATGCCACTGCGTTTAGCGCCAGCGGCGGCCCCGTCGGTGCGAATGCGGTCGCCACGTCGTTCCAGAACACGGCGACGGCGACGGCCAACGGCACTTCGACCGGCGGCGGCAGCGGCACCCTCACCACCACGCTCGTTGATGGCATGGGCAATCTACTGCGCAGCATCACCAACGTCGGCTCGCAAGCCTCCGCGACGACCAACGGCGCCAATGCCTCGCCCAACACGCCGTCCGTCACGGCGTCGGGCTCGGCGACCATCGGCAGCCCGGCGAGCTCGTTTGCCCAGAGCACGTTCGCCCAGAACGTCTCGACCACGGCGCCGATTTCGCCCTTCACACAGGCGAATCCGATCCCGGATAACAGCTATACGCTCGGCAACCTGAATCCGACCGGGCTGACGCCGGCCTTCTATACGGCCAATCCGGCGGCGAGCACGGCCTTCAACAATCCGGGCGCTTCGGTCATCGCCTCCGGCCTGTTGGGTGTCGGCGCCACGAGCTCAATCTCGACCCCGCACACCTACACCTCGTCGCTCACCTTCGCCGATACGGGCGCGAACGCGGCGGGCCGCAACGTGATCGTCAGTCTGCTCAACAACGGCAGCTCGGGCTATTCGGGCGCGAGCTTCGGCTCGCTCGAGTTCTACCTCACCGAGACCGGCAAGACCGGCAAGCTCGATGACCAGACATTCACGACGCTGGCCAGCGCGCTCGCCGCTCTCAGCAACGTCAACACCAACCTCGGCACGGTCGCGGGCAGCGGACTGTTCGACGTGACGGCGAACCTGGTGTTCGACACCTCGTCATTCAGTGGCTTCCAAACCAGCATGCTGTTCGGTTACGCGGGCACCTCGGCGGTGCCGGAGCCGGCGAGCTGGCTGCTGTTCGCCAGCGGTCTCCTCGGCGTCGGCTTCCTGGAGATGCAGCGCCGGCGCAAGCAGGCCGGCGCGACCAAAGGCGCCGATCAAGACGCCGGCGGAATCGCGGCTTAGTTTTTACCGAAGGGCGATTGGACGAGGTCGCCGCGAGGCGGCCTCTTTTTTTGCCGACTATTGCGCGGCGTCGATGGCGATCAGCGGCGACTGCCGGCCGACCGCCAGGAACTTCGCCGGATTGAGCGGCTGGCCGTCGATTCGCACTTCGTAGTGCAGATGCGGGCCGGTGCTGCGGCCGCTGCTGCCGACGAGACCGATGCGTTGGTGTTCATCAACGCGATCGCCGACACGGACCAGGATCCGTGACAGATGCGCATAGCGTGTCCGGATGCCGTTGCCGTGGTCGATCTCGATCATCCGTCCGTAGGCGCCGTCGATGGCTGCAAAGTCCACCACGCCGGGCGCGGTGCTAAAGACCGTGTCGCCGATTTCGGCTTCGAGATCGACGCCAGGATGGAAGGCGCGTTCGCCGTCGAATGGGTCGTGGCGGATGCCGAACGGACTGTTGATCGTGTAGTGCAGCAGCGGCGCGGCAAACGGCATACGCGCGATCAGGCGTTCGAGCCGCGCCAGGCGGCTGGGGTCGAGCGCGGCGTCGCGAATCTCGCCAAGTGGAATGAAAGGTCCGCCCTCGTCGGTCGCGCGATGGACCGGCGTGGCGCGATGGAGCAACGTCTCGAGATTGACGCCGGCGGCGCGCAGCTGCGCCAGAACCGCGTTCTCGCGTGCCAGCAGCATCGGATCGAGCAGCGTGGCGTGACTGCGGAGCGGCTCGGCTTCGACGGCCTCGCGCGTCGGCGCGGCTTGCGCGACGGCGGGCGCCGGCTTGGTTGTCGTCGCGGGCTTGGCCGGCGTCGCCGCGGCAACATGCGGCGCGGCCGGATGCACTAAGGCGCGCAGCGCCAGCGCACCAACCGCCAGATGTAGACCGGCGACCAGCACGACACAGAGCGAGGTCGGACGGGCGACCGCGCCAAGCGCTGAAGCGAGCGATTTCACAATAGCCTTATTTCCCCGCGGATCCGAGACGGATCCAGGGACGAGGATAAGGTCGCGCCGTTAAAGCGGGCTTAACCCTCCGGCGACGGCGGCACGTGTGCGGTGAGACCGCGCTTCGCCAAAATCGCCCAAGCCTCTTCCGCGGTACTGGCGAACTCGAACAGCGTCAGGTCCTCGGGGCTGATGGTTTCGGCTTCGGCCAACGCCTCAAAGTTAATGACTCGTTTCCAATAATCGGCGTCGAACAGCACGATCGGCACCGCCGGTGCCTTGCGCGTCTGCACCAGCGTCAGGATCTCGAACAGCTCGTCGAACGTACCGAAGCCGCCGGGAAACGCGACCAGCGCGTTGGCGCGCATCGCCAGGTGCATCTTGCGCATGCCGAAATAGTGGAATTGGAAGGTCAGTTCGGGCGTGGTGTAGGGGTTGGGGTGCTGTTCGTGCGGCAAGGCGATGTTGAAGCCGATGGTCGGTGCGCCGGCGTCACGCGCGCCGCGGTTGGCGGCTTCCATGATTCCCGGCCCGCCGCCCGTGGCGATGACGTTGTCACGCCAGCGGTGATGGGGTGCGAAGGCGCCGCCGCGTTCCGATACGATGCGGCCGAATTCACGCGCCGCCTGGTAAAGCGTGACACGCGCGTCGATACGCGCACGTTCGGCGTCGGTTTTCGCCGCCTGGCGCAGCGCTGGCGCCTGTTCCGGCGACGGCGTGCGGGCGCTGCCGAAAACAACGACGGTCGAACGCACGCCCCAGTCGCGCAGCAGGAATTCGGCCTTGGCGTATTCGATGGCGAAACGCAGGTCGCGCAACTCATCGCGCTTCGACAGGAAGTCGCTGTCGAGCACGGGCAGTATGTAGCTCGACGATCGCTCTTGCGGCGTGCTGGGCGGCGTGGCGTCCGACATAGTCCAGGTCCCTTCCGGTTACGGCCGGCGCATCATGTCACGTCGGCTCCATGGCGGGAACGCTCGCCCGATCTATTCGGTGGCGGCGTTGTCGTAGTCGTCTTGGGCCTGAAGCCACCGCGCCTCGGCCGCCGCCAGTGCCTGGGCTGCCTCGGTGCGCGTCTTCGCCAGCGCCGCGGCGGCCGCGGGATCGCGCGCGAACAGATTCGGCTCGGCAAGTTGCGCGTCGAGTTGACCGAGTTGGGTACCGAGCGCGCCGACTTCGCGTTCGGCAGCGTCGGCGCGCTGCTTCAGCGGTTTGAGGCGCCGTCGCTTGTCGCCGTCGCCTTTGCGCCGGGGCGCCGGCGTCTCGGCGTCGATGGTTCGCGTCGCCGTGTTGCCGGGTGACAACAGGAAGCGGCGGTAATCGTCGAGATCGCCGTCGAACGGTGCGACGCGCCCATCGGCGACCAGCATCAGCCGGTCCGCCGTCGCCTCGAGCAGGCGCCGATCGTGGCTGACCAGGATCACCGCGCCGGCGAAGTCGTTGAGCGCGGTCAGAAGCTCGTTGCGCGCGTCGATGTCGAGATGGTTGGTCGGCTCGTCGAGGATCAAAAGGTTCGGCTTGTCGAGCGTCGCCAGCGCCAGCATGAGCCGCGCACGCTCCCCGCCCGACAGGCTCGCGACCTTGGTGGTTGCCTTGGCTGCGGAGAAGCCGAAGCCGCCGAGCTGGGTGCGCAATGCTTGCGTCGGCAGCTTCGGTCGCAGCTCGGCCAGGGTTTCGAGCGGCGTGAGGTCGCCGTCGAGTTCCTCGAGCTGATGTTGCGCGAAATACCCCGGCACCAGCTTGCGCGCCCGCGTCAGCGTGCCGCTCATCGGCGCAAGCTTGCCGGCAAGGAGCTTGGCGAAGGTCGACTTGCCGTTGCCGTTCTTGCCCAGGAGGGCGATGCGATCCTCGGGGTCGAAGCGCAACGACAGATGCGCCAGCACCGCCTTGTCCGGCTCGTAACCGACTGACGCGCCGTCCATGGTGACGAGCGGCGGGCTCGCCGGCAGCGGCTCGGGCAAGCGGATCGGCGCGACATGCTCGTCGACCGGCACCGTCACCACTTGCATGCGCGACAGCATCTTGAGGCGGCTTTGCGCCTGCCGCGCTTTCGACGCCTTGGCGCGGAAACGGTCGACGAAGGCTTGCATGTGCTGGCGCGCGGCTTCCTGCTTCTTGGCGAACGCGGCTTGGTGGGCGCGTTGCGCCGCGCGCGTCTCGACGAAGGTGTCGTAGCCGCCGGTATAAAGCGCGAGCTTGCCGTGCTCGAGATGCAGGATGAAATCGACCGCCGAATTGAGCAGGTCACGATCGTGGCTGACGATCAGCACCGTGCCGCGATAGCGGCGCAGAAAGTCTTCGAGCCAGAGCAAGCCTTCGAGGTCGAGGTAATTGGTCGGCTCGTCGAGCAGCAGCAGATCGGGCGCGGCAAACAGGATCGCCGCCAGCGCCACGCGCATGCGCCAGCCACCGGAGAATTCGGCGCACGGCCGCGCTTGCTCCGCCGCCGAAAATCCCAGGCCCGACAGAATACTGGCGGCGCGCGAAGGCGCGGCATAGGCGTCGATGGCATCGAGCCGGGCGTGGATCTCGCCGATGGCGTGGCCGTCGGTTTCGGTCTCGCTCGCGGCCAGCAGCGCCGCCCGTTCGGCATCGGCTGCCAGCACGGTATCGAGCAGGCTGACGTCGCTACCAGGCGCTTCCTGCGCGACCGCGCCGATCTTCCAATCGCGCGGCCACGCAACGTCGCCGCCGTCGGTCGCGAGCTCGCCGAGAATCACCTTCAGCAGCGTTGACTTGCCGGCGCCATTGCGGCCGACGAGACCGACGCGGCGGCCGGCTGGCAAGTTGGCGCTGGCGCCGGCCAGAATCTCGCGGCCGGCGATGCGGACGGTGACGTTATCGATGCAAAGCATAGCGGCGGCTGGCCGGCGGTCGTCGCCGCAATCTGCATAAAATGGAGCGGGCGAAGGGATTCGAACCCTCGACCCCAACCTTGGCAAGGTTGTGCTCTACCCCTGAGCTACGCCCGCGCTCCGAAGGCGGCGACTATGCAAAACCGGGACGGGCATTGCAAGCCAAGCCGCCATATTGGTTTACGGATTCGGCCTTAAGCGGCGCTTAAAGCGGCGGGCTCGAGCGCGAACAGGCCCTCGACCGCTAGGCCGAACTGGTCGCATAGGCCCGTCACGCCGGCCGGGGTCACGGTGACGCCGCGCCCCCGCGGCCCATTGCCGCGCTCAAGCCAGCCCAACGCCGTCAGCCGCGCCAGCAGGCGCACGCCCACCGGCCCGGCAACATGGCTGCGGCGCTCGGTCCAATCGAGACATTTGCGCGCGACGCCGCGGCGGTCGGGTTTGACGTCGTCGAGCACGACACCGAAGGCGGCGAAGCGCGCGCGGCCGGCATCGGTCAGGGTATAGCGGTCGTCGTCGCCGGCGGTTTCGGCCAGCCAGCGTTCCTGCACCAACGCCTCGGTCAGCGCGACGCCGAGACGTCCGGCGAGGTGGTCGTAACAGCTGCGCGCGGCGCGCAGCTGCCGCGCCAACGGCGAGCGCGGCGTTTCCAGACTCTTCACCGACGGCGCCAGGCCGGACAGACCTTCGAGCACGTGCGCGATTTCGGCGTTGGCGAGGCAATAATAGCGATGCCGTCCGGCGCTGCGGAGTTTCAGCATTCCGCCGGCGACCAGTTTGCCGAGATGATTGCTGGCTGACTGGGCGGAAATGCCGGCGGCATAGGCGAGCGCGGAGGCCGGCTGGGCGCGGCCGTCGAGCAGCGCCATCAAGATGGCGGCGCGCGCCGGATCGGCGATCAGCGCGGCAGGCACGGCGACGTTGGCGTCCATGGGCAGCTCCGTCGGATTGCGGTGCTGTCACATTATATAGGTCCACCGGCGTTCGTTTCATCCGCGGATGAAACGTTCGCGCCGCGTCGCCACTTACTGTTTGGCGTATGACAACCGACAAACCATCCTCGTTCCGGTCGATCGGCGTCGCTCTGGCGGCCGCCAGTCTCGGCTTCGCCTTGATCCAGCTCGACGTCACCATCGTCAACGTCGCGCTGCCGCGCATCGGCACCACGCTGCAAGCGCCCGTCGATGCATTGCAATGGGTGGTCGATGCCTATGCGCTGGTCTTCGCGGTGCTGTTGCTGACCGGCGGCTTGCTCGGCGATCGCTTCGGCGCGCGGCGGCTGTTTCGCATCGGTCTCGGCTTGTTTGCGCTGGCTTCGCTCGGTTGCGGCGCCGCGCCCAATGCTGGCCTGTTGATCGTCATGCGCGCGCTGCAAGGCGTCGGCGCCGCGGCGATGCTGCCGAGCTCGCTGGCGTTGCTCAATCACGCCTGTCATCACGATGCGCAGCTGCGCGCGCGCGCCGTCGGTCTGTGGACGGCCGCGGGCGGCGTCACCATCGCCGCTGGCCCGCTGATTGGCGGCTTGCTCATCGCCGCCGGCAGCTGGCGGACGATCTTTCTCGTCAATCTGCCGATTTGCGCCGCCGGCGCGTGGCTGACGGCCCGCGTCGACGAGACCGAACGTGCATCGCATACCGCGCATCTCGACATCGCGGGTCAGGCGTTGGCAATCATGGCGCTGGCTGGCCTCATTGGCGGCGTCATCGAATTGCGGCCGTTGGGCGCGCTGCATCCCGTCGTGATCGGCGGTTTCGCGCTGGCGCTCGCCGCCGGTGCGGCGTTCGTTCGCTGTGAAGCGCGCAGCCTCGCACCGATGGTGCCGCTGCGCTTTTTCCGGCTGCCGGGTTTCGCGCCGGCGGTCGGCTTCGGCATCCTCGCGAACCTCACCTATTACGGCATCATTTTCGTGCTGAGCCTTTATCTCCAGCGCGTGCTCGGCTACAGCGCCCTGACGGCCGGCCTTGCTTATTTGCCGTTGACCGCGACCTTCATCGTTTCGAACGTCGCCAGCGGCTGGCTCGCCGGTCGCGTCGGCACGCGCGGGCCGATGATCGCCGGTGCGTTGATCGGCGCTGCGGGCTTTGCGCTGTTGCTCGGCCTCGGGCCGCACACGCTTTATATACGCATGCTGCCAGGCTTCGTGCTGATTCCGCTCGGCATGGGTCTGGCGGTGCCGGCGATGACGACGACCGTGCTTGGCACCGTCGACAAATCGGCGTCGGGCATCGCCGCCGCCGTGCTCAACGCCGCGCGTCAGGCTGGCGGCGCGGTCGGCGTTGCGCTGTTCGGCGCGTTCGCCGGCAACGGCCATCTCGTGAGCGGCTTGCACGCCGGTGTGCTCGTGGCGACGGCGGCGCTGCTCGGGGCGGCCGGTCTCGCCGCCTGGGGCATCCGCAACCGGCAAGCCGCCGCGCTCAGCCCCGAACGCGCCTAAATCCCGAAGGTCCTTGCCATTATCGCGCCGCGCCGCCATTTATCTGGGCGGAAAGGACGACAATGGACGCAATTATCGGCAAACCCAGCAGAGGGCCGACGCCAACCGCCGCAGTCGACGCGGCGATCAAGGACGGTTCGACCGCGACATTCATGACCGACGTGATCGACGCGTCGGCCGAGGCGGCGATCGTCGTCGATTTCTGGGCGCCATGGTGTGGTCCGTGCAAACAGCTCGGCCCGGCCCTCGAGAAGGCCGTCAAGGATTCGAAGGGCGCGGTGCGCCTGGTCAAGATCAACATCGACGAGAATCCTGAACTGGCGCAGCAGATGCGCATTCAGTCGATTCCGGCGGTTTATGCCTTCAAAGACGGCAGGCCGGTCGACGGCTTCGTCGGCGCCTTGCCCGACACGCAAGTGAAACAGTTCGTGCAGCGTCTCGCCGCGCTCGCCGGCAGCGGGGCCGCGTCGCCGATTGCCGATGCGCTGGCGCTTGCCAAGGAAGCGCATGCGGCCGGCGACACGGCGCGGGCCGGCAACATCTGGACCCAGGTGCTCCAGCACGAGCCGCAGAATCTCGACGCGCTCATCGGTTTGGCGCGCGCGGCGCTGGTGCAGAAGGATATTGCCGGCGCCAAGGCGCTGATCGAGCGCGTACCCGCCGACCAGGCGAAACATGCCGACGTCGCCGCCGTTAAGACGGCGCTCGAACTGGCGGAAGCCGGACAGAAAGCTGCCGGCGAAGTCGGCGCGTTCGAAGCCCGGCTCGCTGCCGATCCCAAGGACCACCAAGCGCGGCTCGATCTCGCCGTGGCGCTGTTCGCCGCCGGCGAACGCGAGAAGGCGATCGATCAGCTGTTCGAGATCATCAAGCGCGACCGGGCCTGGAACGAAGAGGCCGCGCGTCGGCAGCTGCTGAAATTCTTCGAAGCCATCGGTCTTGCCGATCCGCTCACCGTCGCCGCACGCCGGCGGCTTTCGACCATCTTGTTCGCATGATCGCTCCTGCGCATCCGCTGCCCGACCGTCTGGTGCTATTCCCGCTCACCGGCGCATTGCTGCTGCCGGGTGGCGTGCTGCCGCTCAACATCTTCGAGCCACGCTATATGGCGATGACCGACGCCGCACTCGGCGAAGGCCGCATGATCGGGATGATCCAGCCGCTCGACGGCAAGAACGATGCTGGCGATCCGCCGCTCTACAAGACGGGTTGCGCTGGCCGCATCATCGAATTCCGCGAGAGCGGCGACGGCCGCTACGTCATCAGTCTTGAAGGCGTATCGCGCTTCGACGTCATCGAAGAACTGCCCAAGACGGAACTCTTCCGGCGGGCACGGCCGGATTGGTCGCGCTATGCCGGCGACGCCGACGAGGCCGAACTGCCTGGGTTCGACGCGGCGCAGCTGGTCGAAAAGTTGACGCCGTTCCTTCGCCGCCATCGCATCAAGGCCGATCTCTCGGACGCCAACGCGGTACCGGCGGTGCGGCTGGTCGACGCGGTGGCGATGATGGGGCCGTTCGCGCCGGCCGAGAAGCAGGCGCTGCTCGAAGCCACGCCGGCCGACCGCGCGTGGCTCTTGACGAAGCTCGTCGATATGGCGCTGTTGGCATCGGCGTCCGACGTCGCGTCGGCGCGCCACTGAGGGCCCGGCCATGGCCGACATCGATCCGCAGCTCCTCGAAATCCTGGTCTGCCCGCTGACCAAGGGCCCGCTGGTCTACGACCGCGCGGCGCAGGAGCTGGTGAGCGCCGAAGCCGGCCTCGCCTATCCGATCCGCGACGGCATCCCGATCATGCTCGCCGACGAGGCGCGGCCGCTGCGCGACGACGAGAAGGCCCGTCTCAAGCCCAAGCCGCAGCCGTGAACGCATCGCCGTGGCCGGTCGAATTCCGCCTCAAATCGGCGGACAAGGCGCTCGAGGTCGATTTCGACAGCGGCGAAACCTTCCGTTTGCCGGCGGAATATCTGCGCGTCGAAAGTCCGTCGGCCGAAGTTCAAGGCCACAACCCCAGCCAGAAGCAGATCGTTGCCGGCCGCCGCCACGTCGGCATCCTGGCGATCGAGCCGGTCGGCAATTACGCCATCCGCATCAAGTTCGACGATCTGCACGACACCGGCATCTATTCCTGGACCTATCTCTACGAGCTGGGACGGGAACAGGACAAACGCTGGCGCGCCTATCTTGCGGAGGTCGACAAACGCGGCCTATCGCGCGAGCCGCACCGCCACAGTTGAACGTCGTCGCGTCCACGGCGTTATGAACCTGCAACCGTCTGGAATCCGGCCCATGCGCCCCGCCGCCTACTCGCCCGTCGCCAAGTCGCTGCATTGGCTGGTCGTCGCTCTGATCGGAGCGCAGCTTGCACTCGGCTGGCTGATGCCGGGCGCGCGCAGCACGACGCCGCCGGACGTGCTCAACAACTGGCACATGTCGATCGGCGTCACCATCCTGGCGGTGATCGTCATCCGCGCGCTGTGGCGCATATTCGCCGGCACGCCGGCGCCCGAGCCCGGACCGCGCTGGCAGATTGCGG
>DATEMD010000037.1:0-8502 GCA_035275845.1 Allostellaceae bacterium
GCGTATAGGCCGCCTCCAACCCCACCGACGCCCCAAAACCTCCCGACAGCAGCGTCAGAACCGTCAGGTTCGCGCTGTCGATCAGCGACATCTTCCCGCCGTAAAGCGCGTTCGCCTCAATCGCGTCCACCACCTCCCGCGGCCGGAACCGCCGGATCACCAGCGTCGCCACCCCCACAACCAATCCCCCAACGCATGGCACCGCCAGCACACGCCACCACGACAGCCCTACCCCCTCACTCAGCAAATGATCGGGGGACAGCTGAAATATCGCGCGATGAACCAGCAGGAGGATTTGGCGCACAATAATCACGCCGATGCTGATGACGGCGCCAACGGCAATGCCGAGAAGCGTCAGCGTGATTTCATTGCTGCGCAGGTGCCGCCGGTGAAGACCAAGCAGCAAAGCGCGCCAGCGGACCTTGAAGGAAAACGCGAAGTCGCGCCACCGGCGCGTCCTTCCCACACCCGCCACGGTCAGCGTCGCGGTCGGGCCTTTCGCCCTGACACCGCGCCAGCTTCGATCCAGCATGGGAAATCTCGAGAAGGTCGCACGAACGTAGGGATAACGGTTTAAGGGCTAACAGTTATTCCATCGCTCGGCGCGGCGGATCACCAGATCATCGTCCCGTAGAGGATGGCGTGCAGTCCCCAATAGGCCATCAGATACGCGGCCAGCGCGCCGCCATAGGCGATCGGCGCCACGATCGGCGGATGCCGCGCCTCGGGTTTCTCGTCGACCAGGATACCGAGCAAGATCACGATGATCATCGAGTGACCGATCGCATCGATCTTGCCGAAATCGAACACGGCGCTGACAAACATGAGCGCCAGCACCAACGCGCCCAAGCGGCGTACCAGCGGCGAGCACACCAGCGCGAAGGCGAGACCGAATTCGAGCACGCCGGCCGCGATCATGTAGAAATGCGGCTTGAGATTCATCGCGATCTCGGGATGCGTGGCGAGCACCGGGTACGTCCAGTCGGGGTACGCCCACTTCTCCATCGCCGCCCACATCAGCGTCAGCGCCGCAGCCCACCGCGCAACGTCGAGCGGCCGCAATCCAAACAGCTCCAGATCGAGTCCGGTCAACGCGAGATAAGCCGCAACACCGAGGAAGATCGGATAGTCGAGCATGTGAAAGATGCCGTAGGCATAGACGCCGTAGGCGTAGAGGAAGGCGATGCCGAGCGCCGAAAGCGGCAGCGTGCGCCGCCAGACCATGCCGATCGCAATCCCGAGCTGAAGCCAGGGAATCACCTGCCAATCGGTTTTGAGCTCGGGCGTCATGATGACGTTGCCCAACACCCACAGCGCGACGAAGAAGCAGGCGCCGCCACCGCGGTAGAGAGCTTCGATCTTTGGCTTGAGGCCAGCGCCGAGCCGGTCGAGCGACCGAAGGATCACCATGCCAAACGGCTGACGCTCGAGATGCCCGAGCAGCAGCACGACGAGCGCGGCGGTGACGTTGAACTGCCAGAAAATCGAATCGAAGACTTGATGCAACGGCAACGGCTGCTGCGGCACCGAATAGTGCGAGAACCATTTGACGTGTGCCTCGGCGACCCCCGGGACAAACGCGAGGCCGACCGCGGCCGATACAATTCGCCTTAAATTGATTCTATTGGTCCGCATGATTCCCCCGCCGGCCCCTGCTTCACAAGCTCGCGCGATCGCGCAGGACCAAAGCGCCGAACAGCGGCGAAACCGAATCTTTACCGCCTCGTTGCATAACAGAGCAGCTGACTTCGCAGACGGAGGCGACGGTGTTCTTGATCCTCGGAATGATTGCCATAGCGCTCGGCGCGACGGCCGCGCTCGCAGCGGCAAGGTTTCCCGTCCGCCAAGGCCAACTCGAGCGTTGGGGCGGCGACTTGATGGTCGCCGGCGTTGCGCTACTCGGGTTCAGTTTCCCGATGATTTGAAGTCGGCGCGGCAATGCCCGCGCCGTGTCCTGCAACGTCGTGGCGCCGAAAGAGGCGCCGGCGATGATTTCCGCTATGACCGCTGACACGTGATGGCTGTTGGTAAATGTCCCCAATTAAGGGATTATTTAGCACATCATTATCAAATTTGGTAGCAAGAGTCGTAGTTAACGCATTGGATTCCATGACTCATTCGTGGTTAATCTGTCTCAGATTTGAGACAGGCTTGGCAGCCGCAGGTTGTGCCCAATACCACGAAATCAACGAGTAGTTTCAATTAGTTAATTAAAACAGCCTAGGACGCCGCCGACGGGTTGGCGGCGGCATCGGCTCCTTTGATTCGGGCCGCGAGCGACGCCTTGAGGAACCGGTCGAGATCGCCGTCTAGCACGGCACCCGTATTGCCAATTTCGACCCCGGTCCGGAGGTCTTTGACCATCTGGTACGGCTGCAACACATAGGATCGGATCTGGTGTCCCCAACCGATGTCGGTCTTGGTCGCGTTCATTGCCGCGGCCTGCGCCTCGCGCTTTTGCAGCTCATTCTCGTAGAGGCGTGCTTTGAGCATCGCCATCGCCTTGGCGCGGTTTTGATGCTGCGAGCGCTCGCTCTGGCAGGCGACGACAACCGGTTCCTGTCCCGGCAGCGCGTAAGTCATGCGCACGGCGCTGTCGGTCTTGTTGACGTGCTGACCACCGGCGCCCGACGAACGATAGGTGTCGACGCGTAGAAATTTATCCTGCACATCGACGTTGATCTTGTCGTCAACCACTGGATAGACCCAGACCGACGCGAAGCTGGTCTGGCGCCGGGCGTTCGCATCGAAGGGCGAGATGCGCACCAGCCGATGCACGCCGCTTTCGGTCTTGAGCCAGCCATAGGCGTTCTCGCCGATGACGCGCACGGTCGCCGATTTGACGCCGGCGCCCTCGCCCGCGCTTTCTTCGATCCATTCGACCTTGTAATCGTGCTGTTCGGCCCAGCGGATATACATGCGCAAGAGCATCTCCGCCCAATCCTGCGCTTCGGTCCCGCCGGCGCCGGCATGGACTTCGAGATAGGCGTCGTTGCCGTCGGCCTCGCCCGACAACAGGCTGTCGAGTTCGCGTGCCTGGACATCGTCGCGCAACCGGGCGAGCGCTTTCTGCGCCTCGTCGAGCATGGCCTGATCGCCTTCGGCCTCCGCCATCTCGGCGAGCCCGAGCGTGTCGGTCATTTCCTGTTCGATGCGGCGATAGCCGCCGACGCCCTTCTCAAGGCGCGTGCGCTCGCGCATCAACTGCTGCGCCCGCGTGGAATCGTTCCAGAAATCGGGAGCTTCGACCGCCGTATTCAGTTCGGCCAAGCGCGCGTTTGATTTATCCCAGTCAAAGATGCCTCCGCAGCAACGCCAAGGCGCGACGAATCTCCTCGGCAATCGCTTCGATCTCAGCACGCATCGGTCAACCTCGAATGACGAATAAATCGCGTATCAATATAGCCCGCCGGTGCCACTGCGGGGACCCGACTGTGCGCCGCCGCCGGCCTGATCGCCGGCTGCGCCGCCGACGGGCGCCAAATCGCCGACGCCGAGCGTGACGCCGTTGCCGCTTACCACCTGGCCGGGTTCGTTGGTCGGCTCGGTGCCGGGTTTGAACGCACCCCAGATCACGCTGCGATCGCCGCTCGTCGGCAACCGTCCGGTGTGCGCATCGATCCGTACGAGTTCGATGCCCGGCGGAATCCGGAACGGAATGGCCGGCTTGCCCTTGAGAGCCGCGGCCATGAAGTCGCGGAAGGCCGGCGCCGCGACGGTCGCGCCGACCTCGTGCTTACCAAGGCTTCGCGGCTGGTCGAAGCCGACATAAACGCCCGCCGCCAGATCGGGCGAAAAGCCGACGAACCACGTATCCTCGGATTCATTGGTCGTTCCCGTCTTGCCGGCCAGCGGCTTGCCGATCGACGAAACGGTCCGGCCGGTACCGCGCTGTACCACGCCTTCGAGCATCGAGACGATCTGATAGCAACTGCGCGGATCGGCAATTTGTTGCCGCGTGTCCGGCAACTCGGGCGGCGCCTGCCCCGTCCACGCCACGTTGTTGCAGCCGTCGCACGGCCGATCGTCGGCGCGATAGATCGTCTTGCCGTTGCGGTCCTGGACGCGGTCGATGAACGTCGGGTGGATCAACTTGCCGCCGTTCACCAGCATCGAATAAGCCATCGTCAGGCGCAGCGGCGTCGTTACGCCGGCGCCCAGGATGTACGAATCCTCGAGCGGCATCTGGTCCAGAATGCCGAAGCGCTTGACCAGATAGTCCTGAATGATCGGCAGGCCGACCGTCGTTCCGACCCGTGCCGTCACCAGGTTCAGCGATTCCTGGAGCGCGAAGAACAGCGGCACCGGACCGAAAAACCGGTGTTCGTAGTTGGTCGGGTTCCACTTCGGCAGGCCGGGCCCCTGATCGACAACGAACGGCGCGTCGAGCACCAGCGTCGACGGCGTGAAGCCGTGATCGAGCGCCGCCAAATAGATGAACGGTTTGATCGCCGAGCCGGTCTGCCGTTTCGCCTGTGTCGCGCGATTGAACTGACTCATCGCGAAACTGAAGCCGCCGCTCATCGCCAGCACGCGGCCGGTATGCGGATCGAGCGCGATCAAGGCGCCTGAAACCGCGGGTATCTGGCGTAATCCATACGTCTTGCCCGAAGCATCCAAGGGCTGAACGAGAAGCACGTCGCCGGGCGAAACCGCGGCCGCCGCCGTCGCGGGTACCGGTCCGATCGCATCGTCGTTGATATATTTTCGCGCCCAGCGCAATTCGCTATAGGGGATTGTTGCTTCGCCGCCATTGGCAAAGCCGATGGTCGCGGCATCGCCCGCCGTCGACCGCACGACCGCCAGCAACCAGCCGACATCGGCGGCGCCCGCCGGTACCGGCACGGCGGCGAGGCGCGACTGCCAGTCGGTGTCGATCGCGATATGCGTAACCGGACCGCGCCAACCGTGACGCCGATCGTAGGCCTCGAGCGCGTCACGCAGAGCCTTGTCGGCCGCGGTCTGGAGAGTCGGGTCGAGGCTGGTCCGCACCAGCAGCCCGCCCTCATAGACTTTGCGTTCGCCATAGCGATCGATGAGCTCGCGACGCACCTCTTCGTTGAAGTAATCGGCGCGCGCCATCTCCGTGGCATTACGCTGGCGTAGTTCGATCGGGCCGGACTTCGCCGCTTCGGCCTGTTGTTGCGTGATGAATCCAGCATCGGCCATGCGGTCGATCACCCAATCGCGGCGTTCCTTGGCGGCTTCGGGATGTCGCCGTGGATCGTAATTGTTGGGCGCCTTGGGCAACGCGGCAAGGAATGCCACTTCCTGGACGGAGAGCTGATCGAGCGGCTTATTGAAATAGTTGAGCGCGGCTGCGGCGACGCCATAGGTGCCGCCGCCGAGATAGATGCCGTTGAGATAGAGCTCGAGGATGCGATCCTTGCTCATGGCCTGTTCCATGCGGATGGCGATGAGCGCTTCGCGGATCTTGCGCTTCAGCGAGAGTTCGTTGTTCAGCAAGAAATTCTTCGCCACCTGCTGCGTGATGGTCGAAGCGCCGGCGGGACGGCGACGCTCGGCGAGGCGAAACAGGTCGGTGACCGCGGCGCGCAGCATCGACAGCGGATCGACGCCGGGATGCGAATAGAAATTACGATCCTCGGCCGCCAGGAAGGCATGGATCACGAGCGGCGGCATCGCGCCGACCGGCACAAAGACGCGCTTCTCGGTGGCGTATTCGGCCAGCAAGCGCCCGTCGCCGGCATAGACGCGGGTGACGACGGGCGGCTGATAATTCGCAAGCTGCTGATAGTCGGGCAGGTCGCGGCCGAAATACCAGACCGCCAGACCGGTGACGCCGACGCCGACAACGCCGCCGAACAGTACGAGAACGAACAGGATTTTCAGAATTTTGGTCATCGTCCGGGCGCCATTGCCGCCAATCGGCGTCCGCGAACCCTGCGGGCGACGCGCGATCTGACGCCGTTTTTATGGGCCGATCACCGCAGCTTTCCAAGAATAAAAGCGCCGCGATGCCCACCGACCGCAGATTTCCGCCGCATCCAGGCGCACGAGGCGGTTGCCGCCGTGTGACACGATCTGTATCCTGCCTGTGCGAAATACTGCAGTCCGCTTCTGGCCTTAGGCCGAAGTTAGGCGACGCGGCGGTTCGGGATGCGGCGACGCGCCCCGCCGGGACGCCAAAGGGCCACGCAGTTTGATCAAACCAGAAGCCTGCGCCGGCCCGTGGCCGGCATGCGGCAGCCAGAGAGCATCGATAATGAATCTCGCTCCAGCCCGGCTCGAACATCGAACGGGTTGTGCCGCCAGCTTCGCAGTCATCAGGTTGACGCCCCTCCCCGTCCTTCGCGCGGGCGCGGCGGCGCACCTCGGAGTTTTACATGACCAAACGCATGCTTATCGATGCGGCTCACCCAGAGGAAAGCCGGGTCGTGGTGCTCGACGGCAATCGGCTCGTCGAATTCGATTACGAAACCTCGACTAAGAAACAGATCAAAGGAAACATCTATCTCGCCAAGGTGACGCGGGTCGAGCCGTCGCTACAGGCGGCGTTCGTGGAATATGGCGGCAATCGCCACGGTTTCCTCGCCTTCAGCGAAATTCATCCCGACTATTACCGGATTCCGATGGCTGACCGCGAGGCGGCGATCGAAGCCGAGCGCGTTGCCGAGGCTGCCGAAAATCAGCGCGAAGAAGAGCGCGAAGAGGCCGGCCTCGACGCGCCGGTAGAGTCCGCCGAGACGCACGATGCTGCTGCGCTCGATGCGCCGCATATGGAGCTCGCGAGCGAGCCGTTCGATACTGGCGACCATCCGCCGGAAACGGACACCGGCGAGCCCACGCCGTTCGGCGAACCCGATCACGATCACGACGACGACACGGCCGACGTCGTCGAGGCTGAATCCTTCCCCACGCTCGACGCGAGCGAACCCGTCCATACAGACAACGAGACTGTTACCGAAAGCACGGCCGAGACTGCCCCGCTCGATCCGACCGCCACGACCGAAGGCGCACCGGCCGGCGAGGGCACGGCGACGCCGACCAGCGTCGAGACGCTCGGCGGCGACGAGATCGAGGAGGCACGGCGGCCGATCCGGCGGCCGTTCCGCCATTACAAAATTCAGGAAGTGATCAAGCGCCGGCAGATCATGCTGGTGCAGGTCACCAAGGAGGAGCGCGGCAACAAGGGCGCCGCGCTGACGACCTATATCTCCCTCGCCGGCCGTTATTGCGTGCTGATGCCGAATACGCCGCGCGGCGGCGGCGTCTCGCGCAAGATCACCAGCGCCAACGACCGTCGCCGGTTGAAGGACCTGATGAGCGGCCTCGAAGTGCCGGAAGGCATGGGCGTCATCGTCCGCACCGCCGGCAGCGAGCGCTCCAAGCCCGAGATCGGACGCGACCTCGAATATCTCCGCCGGTTATGGGACGACATCCGCGAACTGACGCTCAAATCGACTGCGCCGGCACTGATCTACGAAGAAGGCAACATCATCAAGCGCGCGATCCGCGATCTCTACAGCCGCGATCTCGAGGAGATCGTCGTTGACGGCGAGCCCGGATACCAAAATGCGCGCACCTTCATGCAGATGCTGATGCCGGACGACGTGCGGCGGGTGAAACTCTATCGCGATCCCAACGTGCCGTTGTTCCAGCGTTATCCGATCGAAGGACAGCTTGACGCGATCCATTCGCCGACGGTGCAGCTCAAATCCGGCGGCTACGTCGTCATCAACCCGACCGAGGCGCTGGTCTCGATCGACGTCAATTCGGGACGGTCGACACGCGAGCGCAATATCGAGGAAACCGCGACCAAGACCAACCTGGAAGCCGCCGACGAGATCGCACGCCAGCTGCGGCTGCGCGATCTCGCCGGTCTGATCGTCATCGACTTCATCGACATGGAAGTCTCGCGTAACCAGCATGCCGTCGAACGCCGGCTGAAAGAGGCGATGCGTCAGGATCGTGCGCGCATTCAGATCGGCCGCATCAGTCCATTCGGCCTGCTCGAATTGTCGCGCCAACGCCTGCGGCCATCGCTGCTCGAAACGTCGACACAGCCCTGCCCGCATTGTGGCGGCACCGGTCATATCCGTTCGACGGAGTCGACGGCGCTCCACGTTCTGCGTGCGATCGATGAAGAAGGCGTTCGCCGCCGTTCGGCGGAAGTCACCGTCGCCGTGCCCGAGGCGGTCGGCCTTTATATCCTCAACCAGAAGCGTGCAACGCTTCAGCAGGTCGAGGCGCGCTACGGCATGCGGGTTTTCATCAAGACCGACGTGGCGCTGATTCCGCCGCAATACAAGCTCGACCGCATGCGCGCGCTGACGCCGGCCGAAGTCGCCGCGTTGCCGGTGACGATGGTGCCGGTGGCGCCGATCGACGAGGAATCCGCCGATACAGTTGGCGCCGGTGAGGAGGCGATTGCCGGCGCATCCGAGACCTTCTCCGAGCCGACGGGGGGCAGAGAGCCGACGACAGATCGCGACCACGCCGGCGATCATCAAGAGCACGGTCAAGGCGAAGGCGGTGGTC
>DATEMD010000038.1:0-5453 GCA_035275845.1 Allostellaceae bacterium
TGTTCACGGTGTTGTTCACGGTACCCTCCCTGTTGGGTTGGCACGGGCGTGCGGTCATCGTCGCGCCAGCGTGACAGGGCAATGCCGCGCCGGCGAAGGACAAATCCATGAAAGCAGTGATCAGGTTGTGAGAATCCGCCCGCAATATGGCGGGCCTAAGTCGGAACCGTGTCCTCGCCTTATGCGGGCCACAGGTTCGGCTTTCCAGTCGATATCCGCTGTCTCGTCTACCGGCTCAGCCGCACTTCGAGTAGTCGCAGCTCGTGCACTGGTCGCAATTCTCGATGCGGATCAGCGCCGCCTGGCCGCATTTTGGGCACTGGCGCAATCCCGCCGCCTGGCCGGGCAGGTTCACCACCTGGCGCTTGGCCTCGACCGATTCCGGCGCGGTCTTCGGCTGAATAAAGCCGATCTCGATCATGTGCTGCTCGATCACCTCGCCGAGCGCGGCGAGGATCGACGGCACATAATGCCCTTCCATCCACGCACCGCCGCGCGGATCGAACACCGCCTTTAATTCCTCGACCACGAACGAAACGTCGCCGCCGCGCCGGAACACCGCGCTGATCATGCGTGTCAGCGCCACTGTCCAGGCGTAATGCTCCATGTTCTTGGAGTTGACGAAGATCTCGAACGGCCTGAGCCGTCCGTCCTGCACGATGTCGTTGACGGTGACGTAAACCGCGTGCTCGGAGAGCGGCCACGCCACCTTGTAGGTGCGGCCTTGCAGCGTCTCGGGCCGCGACAGCGGCTGCGTCATATAGACGACGCCGCCCGCCTCATAGACGTCCGCCGGCTTGTTCGGCGGCGTCGGCAACGGCAGCTCGGCCTGCTTCTGCGGCTTGGCCTCTTGTTTCACTTCGAGCACCGCACCCGTGACCTCGTTCGGCCGATAGGTGGTGCAGCCTTTGCAGCCAAGCTCATAGGCCTGGAGATAGACGTCCTTGAACTGCTCGAACGGGAAGTCCGCCGGCACGTTGATCGTCTTCGAGATCGAGCTGTCGACGTATTTCTGCACCGCCGCCTGCATCACCACATGGTCGGCCGGGCTCAACGCCTGCGCGTCGACGAAATAATCCGGCAGCGGCGCGTTGTCGCCTTTGAGGCGGCGGAACAGGCGATAGGCGTGGTCCGAGACTTCTTCCTCGCGGCGTGAACCGTCCGGCATCAGCACATTGCGCGTGTACTTGAAGCTGAACACCGGCTCGAGTCCTGACGAGACGTTGTCGGCGAAGATCGAGATCGTGCCGGTGGGCGCGATCGAGGTCAGCAGCGCGTTGCGAATGCCGTTGGCGGCGATCGCCGCGCGCACCTCGGCGGCGAGGCCCTTGATGTTCTCGCCGGCGAGATATTTTTCCTTGTCGAACAGCGGAAAGGCGCCTTTCTCGCGCGCGAGATCGGCCGAGGCGAGATAAGCGGCGCGCTCGATCGCCCGCATCCAGGCTTCGGTCGTCGCCACCGCCTTGGCCGAGCCATAGCGCAAGCCGCACAGGATCAGCGCGTCGGCCAGGCCGGTGACGCCGAGGCCGATGCGCCGCTTGGCCTTGGCCTCTTTCGTCTGCTGCTCCAAGGGAAAGCGCGACGCGTCGACGACGTTGTCCATCATCCGCACGGCGAGCGGCACCAGCCGGTTGAGCTCGTCCATGTCGAGTTGCGCGTTATCGCTGAACGGCTCCTTCACCAGCGCTGCGAGATTGATCGAGCCCAGGAGGCACGCGCCATAGGGCGGCAGCGGCTGCTCGCCGCACGGATTGGTCGCGCTGATCGTCTCGGCGTAATAGAGGTTGTTGAGCCGGTTGATGCGGTCGATGAAGATCACGCCTGGCTCGGCGTACGCGTACGTCGCGCGCATGATTTTGTCCCACAGCTCGCGCGCTTGCAGGGTCTTGAAATGCGTGCCGCCGAAGGTGAGGTCCCACGGCGCGTCCTCTTTCACCGCCTGCATGAAGGCATCGGTGGCCAGGACCGAAAGGTTGAACATGCGCAAGCGACCGGGCGCGCGCTTGGCCTCGATGAAAGCCTCGATGTCGGGATGGTCGCAGCGCATCGTCGCCATCATCGCGCCGCGGCGATAGCCCGCGCTCATAATGGTGCGGCACATCGCGTCCCACACGTCCATGAACGACAGCGGACCCGACGCGTCGGCGCCGACGCCTTTCACCGGCGCGCCCTTGGGCCGCAGCGTCGAGAAGTCGTAGCCGATGCCGCCGCCCTGCTGCATGGTCAGCGCCGCTTCGCGCAGATGCCCGAAGATGCTGCCCATGTCGTCGGCGATCGTGCCCATGACGAAGCAATTGAACAGCGTCACGTTGCGGCCACTGCCGGCCCCGGCGACGACTCGGCCCGCTGGCAGGAATTTGAAATCGCTCAGCGCTTCGTAGAAGCGTTCGGCCCACACCGCAGGCTCGCGCTCGGGTGCGGCGAGGGCGGTGGCGACTCGTCGCCAGGTGTCCTCGATGGTGCGATCGACCGCGCCGCCTTCCGGCGTCTTGAGGCGGTACTTCATGTCCCAGATCTGCTGCGAGATCGAGGCGACGGTGGGCATGGGTGGCGAGTCCTGAAGTGAAAAAAGCGCCGCGCCAACGGGGCGCGGCTGCTGCGACGACTATAGGCTGTTCCCGCTTCGTTTTCCAGCGCTCGCAGGCCGCGGCAAAGGCGGGCCGCCGCAAATTGCCCGGTATTTATTGCGGCGCGTTGAGCCTACGGCGCTCGGCAGTCTCGGCGCGCCCCGCTAGAAGTGGTAATCGGCTCCGATGCGAACGTTGTTGTAATAATTGCCCACGGCCGTGCAGCTCTTGAAGCCGCATTTCTGAGCCGTGTCGTAAAACAGCTTGCCGAGCGCGGTGTAGAGATATTCGAACCGGACCGACCAGCGCTTCACCGGCGCGTATTCGATGCCGCCGCCGAAACTCCAGCCGAACCGGATATCGTTGTTGCTCGTCTGGATCGGAGCGCCAACGCTGGCGTAGATCCGGCCATAGGCGAGGCCGCCGGTAACGTAGGGCAGCCAGTTGCGACTGCCCGCAATGCTGGGAAGATGGTCGTCCCAGCCGGCATAGCCGAGCCGGCCGCGCACGGTGCCATACCAATCAAGCTGTGTCCGGCAGATCGGTCCGCTGCCGCCGCACCCATAGGACGCGTTCGACGAAGTCCCGCCTTTGGCGCTGGCGCCCGAAAGGTCCGTTTCGACGCCGAGGACAAAATCGTCAGCTTGCCAGTTGTACCCCAGCGTTCCGCCGCCGGTGAATCCCCGCACGCTGAACGAATTGGTGCAGGCGTTGGGCCCCGTACCCCCGTCGCAGTGCTGGCTGTTGCCCCAGAGGTAACCGGTCGTCCCACCGATATAGAGGCCGCTCCAGTTATAAGTTTGCGTCGGCATCGGCTGCGCGCTGTCTGCCTGCGCTGGCCCGGCCAACATGAAGCCCGCCAGCGCCACCGCGAGCACGGCGCCACCCACCTTGAATCCGGTTTTCATCGTCCCCCGCTTAATACGTGTGGCTGTCAACTCCCCCGAATTAACCATGCCGAATGCCGATTGCCTTTGCAATCGGGGGGGCCGCCGGCCTGGGCTTCAAGTTCTGAGTCGGCCAGGCCGCCGGTTGGACCGGCGGCTGGGACGGACGTAGACTGGTTTTGAGCCCTGTCCATGGGATGTGGCGATGGCGATGCGAACCGAATCCTCGGCGCCCGACGCCTTGCTGCTCCAGCTGCTCGCTTGGGTCGCGGCGCGGCCGCGGCGCTATGGCGAGACGATGGAGGCGTGGCGCACTTCGTGTCCGCGGCTACCGGTCTGGGAAGACGCGATCGAAGCCGGCCTGGTCGAAATTGTCGCCGGTCACGAACCCGGTACGCGGGCTTGCGAGGTCCGGCTGACGGCCGCCGGCCGAGCACGACTCGCCGGTACGGAAGGTTGAACCGTCCGATAGGGAATTATCCCGGCGGTTAAGCGCCGTAGGCGGCCCGATAAATCGTTATCCACAGATTTATCCCCAAGGCTTTCCCACAACTTATCCCAAGGGTTATCCCCAGGCGTTCCAGGGGCCGTGGCCGCGCGCCTTTCCTTCGGCGACCAGCGCGTCGGTCGCGGTCTCGATGCGTCGTTCGAGCTCGGCCATGAGCTCGGGCCGTTTCTTTCCGGGTGCGATCGGCGGCAGGATTTCCACCAGCACGGTGCCTGGTCGGCGCAGGAACCGGCGTCGGCCCCAGAACAGGCCGGAATTGAGCGCCACCGGCACCACCGGCAGGTCGAGGTGCTGATAAAGCGCGGCGATGCCCGGCAGGTACGGTTTATGCGCACCGATGGCGGTGCGCGTGCCTTGCGGAAAGATCACGATCGTGCGCCGCGCCGCGACGACGCGCTCGGCGCGCTTCACCATGCGCCGCAAGGCACGCGACGCCGCCCCGCGGTCGACGGTGATCGAGCCGGCCTTGACGACGTACCAGCCATAGAACGGCAGCCAGCCGAGCTCGCGCTTGATCACCACCGCGCAATCGGGAAACAGGATCGTCGCCGCCAGCGTGTCCCACGCCGATTGGTGCTTCATCGCGACGATGCACGGTCCGGCGGGCAGAAACTGGCGGCCGCGCACCGCGTAGTCGAGGCCGACGATCCAGCGCAGCAGCGCGAACACGCCACGCGCCCAGAACGTGCCGAAGGCGAGCATGCCGCGCCGCGTGCCGAGCAGGAACGGCAGGCCGGCCAACGCCATCAACGCCGTCCAGCTCCAGAACGCCAGCTGGTAAACAAGCGAGCGCAGCAGGATCACGAACGCGTCGCGCCGCCTTGCGCCTCGTGGATCACCAAGGGCCGGACGAGGGCAGCGAGATACTTGGTGTATTCGTTGACGATCAGGCTGAGCGTGCCGGGCCATTCCCACCACTGGCCCTGCTTGACGTTGCCGGCGAACACCGGATTGGGAATGATCGTGGCCTCGGGCATGGCGCGCGCGAATTCGAGCAGGCTGCGCGGCATGTGATAGGCCGAGGTGACGAGCCGTAACGAATGATAATTCTGCTTGCGCATGAAGGCGGCGGTCTCGATCGCGTTGCCGGCGGTGTTGTCGGCGGTGTGGCCGAGCACGATGCAGCAGGCGAGGGTGTCGGACGCGTTGGCGCTGTGCAGCAGCGCCGGCACCGATACGCCGGGATGTACGCCGGTGACGAACAGCGTCTTGCCCATGCTAGCCGACAGCAGCTGCAAGCCGCTTTCGACGCGCAAGCTGCCGCCCGTCAGCACGACGATGGCGTCGGTGCGCGTCGTCGGATCGTCGACGGTATTGGGAATCTGGTTGGCGAACCAGAACAGACCCAACAGCCACAGCACGGCGAGTGTGCCGAGCAGCATGAAGAAACGTCTCATGGCAGCCGCCGCAAAGTCGTCAGCACGGTGAGTCGCGCGGTCGCCATCGCCACCAGGCCGGCGACGATCGGCAGCACCGCCAGCACCGCCCAGT
>DATEMD010000039.1:0-7753 GCA_035275845.1 Allostellaceae bacterium
CGCGACCTGCACGCCGTGTTCATCCCAGGCGACGCTGGCCTCGACCCGTCGGCCGTCCAACTCGACCGCGAGATCGCCGCCACCGAGCACCCATGCCAACACCGACAGCCGGCGGCGGCCGAAATCGAGGCGCAACCCGTCCGGTGTGAAATGCAGACGGACACGCCGTTTCGCACCGCGATCATCGAACACAAAATCGAGCGCGCGCTCGTCGCCGGCCTGCCAGCCGTCGCGCAGCCGCCACGGCGAAAAACGGTCCGCACCGGGCTTCGGCTGCCCGGTCACGACGCGGGATAAGGCGGCGGCAGCGAGCGCGACATCGGGCGCGGGATCGAGCGGCGCCAGCTGACCGAGATTGCGGCCGATGAAGCTGGTGTCGACGGCGCCACGCCGGAAGGCCGGCTGCCCGAGCAGCCGCAAAAGAAAATCACGATTGCTCGTAACGCCGAGAACGCGGGTCTGGCTGAGCGCCACGCGCAGCCGTTCGCGCGCCGTTCGGCGATCGGCGCCGGACGCAACCAGCTTCGCCAGCATCGGATCGTAGAATTCGGTCACGGAGTCGCCCTGCCGCACACCGATTTCAATCCGCAAATCGGCGTCGAGAAGCGGGAAATGGAGCCGCGTCAGCCGGCCGGTCGACGGCAGGAAATCGCGCGCCGGGTCTTCGGCATAAAGGCGCGCTTCGATGGCATGGCCCCGGGCGCGGATGCGCGGCTGTTTCAGCGGCAGTTTCTCGCCGGCGGCGACACGCAGCTGCCATTCGACCAGGTCGATGCCGGTGATCATCTCGGTGACGGCATGCTCGACCTGGAGCCGTGTGTTCATCTCGATGAAGTAGAATTTGCCGCGCTCGACGATGAATTCGACGGTGCCGGCGTTCTGGTATTTGACCGCGCGCGCGACCTTGAGCGCTGCCTCATAAAGCTCACGCAAAAATGTCGGCGACAGGCCCGGCGGCGGCGCCTCTTCGATCACCTTCTGATAGCGCCGCTGCGCAGAACAATCGCGCGCGTAAAGGTGCACCAGGTTGCCGAACCGGTCGCCGAACACCTGCACTTCGACGTGGCGCGGCGCGCGCAGATATTTCTCCAGGATCAGGCGCCCGTCGCCAAACGCGGCGGTCGCCTCGCGGCGAGCGCTTTCAAGCGCGGCGCCGAGCTCGTTCGGCCGCTCGACCACGCGCGTGCCGCGACCGCCGCCACCCGCCACCGCCTTGACCAGCAACGGATAGCCGACACGCGCGGCCTCGGCGGCGAAAATCGCGGCGTGCTGGCGATCGCCGCGATAACCGGGGACGACCGGCACGCCGGCTTTCTCGGCGAGCGCCTTGGCCCTCGCTTTGTCACCCATCGCCTGTATGGCTTTCGCCGACGGCCCGACGAAGATACGGCCGGCCTTGACGCAAGCCGCCGCGAACGCGGCGTTCTCCGACAAGAACCCGTAGCCAGGATGGATCGCTTCAGCGCCACTGCGGCGCGCCGCCCGCAAGATCGCCTGGATATCGAGATAACTTTCACGCGCCGGCGCTGGGCCGATTTCATAGGCCTCGTCGGCGAGCGCAACCGCCAGCGAGCGACTGTCGGCAGCGGAATAGACGGCCACGGTCTTGATCCCCAACCGCCGCGCCGTCCGAATGACGCGGCACGCGATCTCGCCACGGTTGGCGATGAGGAGCTTCTTGAACACGCTAGGTCCGGAAGCGCGGCTTGCGCTTTTCGAGAAATGCGACAAGGCCTTCGCGTCCTTCCGGCGTGGCGCGCGCCTCGGCGATGGCATCGGCGGTGCGCGCCATCATCGCAGGCGTAACCGGCTTGCCGGCGACGACAGCGATCATGCGCTTGGCCTTCGCTTGGGCGCCAGGCGCGCCGTGCAGCAGCGCGTCGACGACCGTGCCGACAGCGGCATCGAGCTCCGCCGGCGGCGCGATTTTGTGCACCAGGCCGATGCGCAACGCCTCGTCCGCGCCGAAGACTTCGCCGGTCAGATTGAACCGTCGTGCCTGACGCGCACCGATCGCCGCCGTCACATAAGGCGCGATCGTCGCCGGCAGCAGGCCGAGCCGCACTTCGGAGATGGCGAATGTCGCCTCGGACGCGGCGACGGCAACGTCGCAGGCGCAGATCAAGCCGATCGCGCCGGCATAAGCGGCGCCGTTGACCCGCGCCACCGTCGGCTTGGGTAAGGTATCGAGGCGGCGCAACAGGCGCGCAAGCCCCATCGCGTCGGCGCGGTTCTCGCGTTTACTGTAGCCGGCGACGCGACGCATCCACTTGATATCGGCGCCGGCGGAAAATGCCGAACCGGCGCCGGTCAAGACCACCACCCGTACCGCCGGATCGCGGGCGAGATCGGCAAGGAGCCGGTCCAGCTCGCGGATCAGCGCGTCGTCGAACGCGTTGCGCTGCTCCGGCCGGTTGAGCGTGACCGTAGCGACGCCGCGTGCGTCCCGCGAAACCAGCACCGCGCCCATATCACATCCGGAAGACGCCGAAACGGGTCGGCTCGATCGGCGCGTTGAGGCTCGCCGAGATCGACATCGCCAGCACGCGGCGCGTGTCCTGTGGATCGATGACGCCGTCGTCCCACAGCCGCGCGCTGGCGTAATACGGATGACCTTGGGTTTCGTATTGCTTGCGGATCGCCGTCTTGAAGCGGTTCTCCTGTGCCTTGGGCCAGGATTTGCCGCGCGCGCCATCGCGCCGCACGGTCGCCAGGACATTGGCGGCCTGCTCGCCGCCCATCACCGAGATGCGCGCATTGGGCCAGGTCCACAGGAAACGCGGCGCGTAGGCCCGGCCGCACATCGCGTAATTGCCGGCGCCGAAGCTGCCACCGACGATCACCGTAAATTTGGGCACGTTGGCGCAGGCAACCGCCGTGACCATCTTCGCGCCGTCCTTGGCGATGCCCCCGGCTTCGTATTTTTTACCGACCATGAAGCCGGTGATGTTCTGGAGGAAGACGAGCGGAATGCCGCGCTGCGCGCAGAGTTCGATAAAGTGTGCCCCCTTCAGTGCGCTTTCGGAAAACAGGATGCCGTTATTGGCGACAATGCCGACGGGATAACCCCAGAGCCGCGCGAAACCGGTCACCAGCGTCTCGCCGTAACGCGGCTTGAATTCGTCGAGTTCGCTGCCGTCGACCAGCCGTGCAATCAGCTCGCGCACGTCATAGGGCCTGCGCGGATCGGCCGGCACGACGCCATAAAGTTCTTCCGGCGCATAAAGCGGCTCGCGCGGTTCGGTGGTTTCGAGCTGGCTGCGCTTCGGCCGATTGAGATTGCCGACACTGCGGCGCAACAGCGCCAACGCCTCGGCATCATCGGCAGCGATCTGATCGGCAACACCCGAAATGCGAGCGTGGACATCGGCACCGCCGAGTTCCTCGGCCGAGACCGCCTCGCCGGTTGCCGCTTTCACCAGCGGCGGTCCGCCGAGAAAGATAGTGCCAGTGCCCTTGACGATGATGCTTTCGTCGGCCATGGCGGGCACATAGGCGCCGCCGGCGGTGCACGATCCCATCACCGCCGCGAGCTGCGGCACGCCGGCGGCCGATAGCGTCGCTTGGTTGTAGAAGATGCGGCCGAAATGGTCGCGATCGGGAAAGACCTCGTCCTGCGCCGGCAGGAATGCGCCGCCGCTGTCGACCAGATAAAGGCACGGCAGACCGTTTTCGCGCGCGATATCCTGGGCACGCAGATGCTTCTTCACCGTGATCGGATAATAGGTGCCGCCTTTGACCGTCGCGTCGTTGGCGACGATGACACATTCGCGGCCCATCACGGGACCGATGCCGGTGACGATGCCGCCGGCCGGAACGTCGTCGCCGTAGAGGTCGTAACCGGCGAAAGCCGAGAATTCCAGGAACGGCGCGCCAGGATCGAGCAACCGGCGGATGCGTTCGCGCGCCAACAGCTTGCCGCGCTTCAGGTGCTTGTCGCGGGCGTCCTTGCCGCCACCCTCGCCGATGGCTTTGAGTTTCTTGTCGAGATCGGCGACCAGCGCGCGCGCCGCTTTGGCGTTGGCGCGAAAATCGGCGGCGCGCGGATCAAGCGCGGTTTTTAGCACGGCCATCACGTGGTCTCCTCGAACAGTTCGCGTCCGATCAGCATGCGCCGAATCTCCGACGTGCCGGCACCGATCTCGTAGAGTTTGGCGTCGCGCAGCAGACGTCCGGTCGGGAACTCGTTGATGTAGCCGTTGCCGCCCAGCGCCTGGATCGCCTGGAGGGCGATCTGGGTCGCGCGCTCGGCGGCATAGAGGATCGCACCGGCAGCGTCCTTGCGCGTCGTCTGGCCGCGATCGCAGGCGCGGGCGACGGCATAGACATAGGCGCGGGCGGCATTGAGCTCGGTATACATGTCGGCGAGCTTGCCCTGCATCAGCTGGAACTCGCCGATGGGTTTGCCGAACTGCTTGCGATCGTGGAGATAAGGAACCACCGCGTCCAAACACGCCTGCATGATGCCGAGCGGGCCGCCCGCCAGCACCACGCGCTCGTAATCGAGCCCGCTCATCAGCACGCCGACGCCTTCGTTGGGTTGGCCCAGGATGTTCTCGGCCGGCACAGCGCAATCGTCGAACACCAACTCGGCCGTCGGTGAGCCGCGCATGCCGAGCTTGTCGAGCTTCTGCGCGACGCCGAAACCTTTCATGCCCTTTTCGACCAGGAACGCCGTGATGCCGCGCGGCCCGGCGGCGGGATCGGTCTTGGCATAGACCACCAGCGTGTCGGCATCGCTGCCGTTGGTGATCCACATCTTGTTGCCGTTGAGAACGTAGCGATCGCCCTTCTTCTCGGCACGCATCGCCATGGCGACGACGTCCGAGCCCGCGCCCGTCTCGCTCATCGCCAAGGCGCCGACATGCTCGCCGGAAATCAGCTCCGGCAGGTATTTGCGTTTCTGGGCGACCGTGCCGTTGCGGCGGATCTGGTTGACGCACAAGTTGGAATGGGCGCCGTAGCTGAGCCCGACCGAAGCCGAGCCGCGGCTCACTTCCTCCATCGCCACGACATGCGCGACATAGCCCATGCCGGCGCCGCCGAATTCTTCTTCGACGGTGATGCCGTGCAGACCGAGCTTGCCCATCTTGGGCCAAAGCTGGCGCGGAAAGACATCGGTGCGGTCGATTTCGGCGGCCAACGGCGCGATCTCGGCATCGGCGAAGCCACGCACGCTGTCGCGCAGCATCTCGATCTCGGAACCCAGATCGAAATCGAACGCCGGACAGCGGTTCCGCGCCATGGCCCCTCCCCTGAATGGCAGTTTAACGGGGCATTACATCGCTGCAAGGACGCCCGCATCCAGGGATGGGCGCCTGCCGGTGCCCGTACAACCTCGTGACTGGCAACCTTCCCCCAAGGAGTGTGCACCGTGAAATCCCATCGCCTTTCCCCCTCCGTTTTTGCCTTACTTGTCGGCCTGGGCGGCCTGACTGCGGCCGCCCCAGCCATCGCCCAAGCCACCGCGCCGACTCCCGCCACGGCGGCGCCGTCCGCCACGGCACAGCCCGCGCACGAGCATCACCATAGCGCCGAGCAGTTCGTCGCCGGCCGCGTTGCCTTCCTCAAGGCTGAACTCAAGATCACGCCGCAACAGGAAGCGCAGTGGAACACGGTCGCCGAGGCGATGCGCCTCAACGCCAAGGCGATCGACGCCGCGCGGGCACAAAAGACCGAAGGACCGCAGACCGCGGTCCAGGCGCTCGAAGCACGCAGCCGTTTCGCCGAAACCATGGCCAAGAACACCGAGCGCATGCTCACGGCATTCCGGCCGCTCTACCAGACCCTATCGCCCGACCAGCAGAAGATGGCGGACGAGATCCTGACCGAGCATCTCCACCACCATCACCATTTCGACTGATCAACGACGTCCAGCGAATGGCCGGCCACGTTCCTCGCGGCGTGGCCGGCCGCATCGCGCGCCCTAGGACCGAGCCGCGAAATACGCCTTCATCGGCTCGAAATAACTGCGCTGCCAGCCGCCGTCGCGGTAGCTGGTGTGACCGTCGGGCACGTTGCGGTGATTGACCGTGACGCGCGTGCCGCTGCCGACCGGCTCGAACAGGACTTCGATCTCGGAATCTGGATCGGCGGCCGTGAATTTCTTCGTGCGCCACGACTGGACGATGCGCTTGGCCGGGTCGAGCGCCAAGTTCCGGCCATTGATATAGCCGTTCCAGACTGTGAACGTGCCGCCAATGGCGGCGGAGCATGTCGCCGGTTTGCCGCCGGTCATGCCGGCATGACCCTCGCTGTCGAGCCAGGCGTCGTAGATCACCTGCGGCGGCGCCGAAATGACGTCAGAGACGCTGAAAGCCAAACTCATGCTGGTCTCCCACGGAGACCTGCGCATCATACACCGCAACCGCGGTCATGTTGACCAAGCCGCGGACGGTTACCGCCGGCGTCACGATATGCGCGGGCTTCCGGACCCCCAGCAGGATGGGCCCGATATTGAGTCCGTCGCCCAGCACCTTGAGCAAGTTGAAGGCGATATTGGCGGCGTCGAGATTGGGCATGATCAGCAGATTGGCGGCGCCCTTGAGGCGCGAGTTCGGAAAAATGCGATGGCGGATTTCCTCGACGATGGCGACGTCGCCGTTCATCTCGCCCTCGACCTCGAGGTCCGGCGCACGCTTGAGCAGCAGTTCCATCGCCTGACGCATCTTGCGCGCACCCGGCGTATCCGAACCGCCGAAGTTCGAATGCGACAGCAAGGCGACCTTCGGTTCGACGCCGAAATGGCGCACGGCCTCGGCGGCACGCAACGTCGTCTCCGCGATCTGCTCGGCTGTCGGATCGTCGACGACATAGGTATCGCAAAGGAAGAACGTTCCTTTGGGCGTGATCAATCCGGTCAACGCCGCCGGCGCCGAGGCGCCCCGCACGAGCCCGACGATGTCGAGCACATGGCGCAAATGGCGGTCGTACGGACCGACCGCGCCGCAGATCATGGCGTCGGCCTCGCCACGACGCAGCATGAGCGACGCGATCACCGACGTGCGCGTCCGCACCAGATAGCGGGCGAAATCCGGCGAGATGCCATTGCGCTCCATCAATTTGTGATAGAGCGACCAGTATTCGTTGTAACGCGGATCGCTGGTCGGATCGACCAGCTCGACGTCCTGACCGATCTTGATCCGCAGGTTGAGGCGTTCGATGCGCTTTTGCGCAACGTCGCGCCGGGCAATGATGATCGGCCGCGCGAGGCCGTTGTCGACCACCTGTTGCACCGCGCGTAAAACGCGTTCGTCCTCGCCTTCGCCATAGACGACGCGTTTCGGATCCTTGCGCGCATGCTCGAAAATCGGCCGCATCAGCAGGCCGGAGCGGAAGACGAAATCGTTGAGGCGGTCGCGATAGGCCGCGAAATCGGTGATCGGCCGCGTCGCCACGCCCGAATCCATCGCCGCCTTGGCGACGGCGGGCGCAACCTCGACGATGAGGCGCGGATCGAATGGCTTCGGGATGATGTAATCGCGGCCGAAGGTCAGGATGGTCTCGCCATAGGCGGCGGTGACGATGTCCGACGGCTCCGCCAGCGCCAGATCAGCCAGTGCGTTAACGGCTGCCAGCTTCATCGCCTCGTTGATTCCGGTCGCGCCGACGTCGAGCGCACCACGAAAGATGAACGGAAAGCATAGGACGTTGTTGACCTGGTTCGGATAGTCGGTGCGGCCGGTCGCGATGATCGCGTCGGGCCGAACCGCCAGCGCCGTCTCGGGCAGGATCTCGGGCACCGGATTAGCCA
>DATEMD010000040.1:0-2068 GCA_035275845.1 Allostellaceae bacterium
TCGTCCAGGCGGCCGGCTTCGAAATGATCGATCGCGGCGCCGAACGCGGGATTCATCGGCGCGAAGCCGACGCGCCGCCGGCGTTCAGCCGCATTGCGCGCGGTGGCGCAGCAGGTGATCGGCGAGCACCACCGCCATCATCGCTTCGCCGACCGGCACGGCGCGAATGCCGACACAGGGATCGTGACGGCCCTTGGTGCTGACCTCGACGTCCTTGCCGAAACGATCGACGCCTTTGAGCGGCTTCAAGATCGAGCTCGTCGGCTTGACCGCGAAGCGCGCGACGACGTCTTGGCCGGTCGAAATGCCGCCTAATATCCCGCCGGCGTTGTTCGACAGGAACGTCACCTTGCCGCCTTTCATGCGCATCTCGTCGGCGTTCTGCTCGCCCGACAGCGCAGCCGCCGCCATGCCAGCGCCGATCTCGACGCCTTTGACCGCGTTGATGCTCATCATCGCCTTAGCCAGGTCGGCGTCGAGCTTGTCGTAGATCGGCTCGCCCAGGCCGGCGGGCACGCCGCTGGCATGCACCTCGATGATCGCGCCGGTGCTCGATCCTGCCTTGCGCGTCTCGTCCAGAAAGCTCTCCCAGCGCTCGACCACCTGCGCGTCGGGCGAGAAGAACGGATTGGCTTCGACCGCTTTCCAGTCCCAGCGTTTGCGGTCGATCGCGTGCGGACCGATCTGGACGAGCGCGCCACGAACGACGATCGCGTCACCCAGGATTTTGCGCGCCACCGCGCCGGCGGCGACGCGCGCCGCCGTCTCGCGCGCCGAAGCACGGCCGCCGCCGCGATAGTCGCGGATGCCGTATTTCGCCCAATAGGTATAGTCGGCGTGGCCCGGGCGGAACTGGTCCTTGATCGTGTCGTAGTCCTTGGAGCGTGCGTCCTCGTTGGCGATCAGCAGCGAGATCGGCGCGCCGGTGGTCTGGCCTTCGAACACGCCGGACAGGATTTGGACGCGATCGCTTTCCTGGCGTTGCGTCGTGAAGCGCGACGATCCGGGCCGCCGCTTGTCGAGCCATGGCTGGATGTCCGCTTCGGACAGCGGAATGCGCGGCGGCACGCCCTCGACGACGCAACCAATCGCCGGGCCGTGGCTTTCGCCCCACGTCGTGAACCGGAAGATGGTGCCGAAGCCGTTGCCCGCCATCGCGTTCGATGCCGTTTAGCGTTGCGGCTTGAAGTTGGCCAGCATCTCGGAAATCTCGGCCGCCGCGTCGACGGCCAGCATGCCGACGACGTGATAGCCGGAATCGACGTGATGCACCTCGCCGGTGACGGCGGCCGACAAGTCGCTCAGCAGGTAGAGGCCGGCGTTGCCAACCTCGTCGAGCTCGATGTTGCGCTTCAACGGCGCGTTGAGCTGGTTCCACTTGAGGATGTAGCGGAAATCGCCGATGCCCGACGCGGCCAGCGTCTTCATCGGTCCGGCCGAGATCGCGTTGACGCGGATGTTTTTGGTGCCGAGATCGACGGCGAGGTAGCGCACCGACGCCTCGAGCGCCGCCTTGGCCACGCCCATCACGTTGTAGTGCGGCATGACCTTCTCGGCGCCGATATAAGAGAGCGTCAGCAGGCTGCCGCCATGCGGCATGAGCGGTGCGGCGCGGCGGCACAAATCGGTGAACGAGTAGCACGAGACTTCCATGCTCTTGAGGAAGTTCGTGCGCGTCGTGTCGACGTACTGGCCCTTGAGCTCCTCGGCGTCGGAATAGGCGACGGCGTGCACGACGAAGTCGATGTGCTGCCAGCGCTTGGCGAGCGTGTCGAACACCGCGGCGACGCTTGCCTCGTTGGTGACGTCGCAATCGCCGACGACGATGCCGTTGATACTCTCAGCCAGCGGTCGCACGCGCTTGCCGAGTGCGTCGCCTTGATAGGTGAAGGCGACCTCGGCGCCATGCGCGTGCGCCACGCGCGCGATCGCCCAGGCGATCGAGCGTTCGTTGGCGACGCCCATGACGAGGCCGCGCTTGCCGGCCAGCAATGGCTTCACGTCGGTCATGGTCTTCTCAAGCATGCGAATTTTCGGCGCTGTTGCGCATCGGTTATGAACCACCCCT
>DATEMD010000041.1:0-2451 GCA_035275845.1 Allostellaceae bacterium
TCATTCCCCAGCCGCTCGGCCGCCGCCGTTTGCTCGGTCTGCCGATCAGCGTTGTCACCCACCACCGTTTGCTGCGTTTTTCCGCCAACCGGCGCGGCTTCTGGTCGCTGTGGATTTTTCTCGCTCTGTTCGGTCTCAGCCTGCTCGCCGAATTCATCGCCAACGATCGGCCGCTGATCGTGTCCTATGAAGGGCACTGGTACTTTCCAGTTCTGAGCGACTACACCGAGCAGACCTTTGGCGGCGATCTCCCGATCCTGGCGGATTATCGCGACAAGATGGTGGCGGGGCGCGTCGACGCGCACGGCTGGATGCTGTGGCCACCGATCCCGTTTGCCGACAATACGATCAACTTCAATCTCGGCCAGCCGGCGCCGTCGCCGCCGTCGTCGGCCGATTGGCTCGGCACCGACGACCAGGGCCGCGACGTGCTGGCGCGGCTGATCTACGGTTTCCGCATCTCCGTCTTGTTCGGACTTGCGCTCACGGTGTCGAGCTCGGTCATCGGCGTCGCCGCCGGCGCCATCCAGGGCTATTACGGCGGCCTGATCGATATTTCGTTCCAGCGGTTTCTGGAGATCTGGTCGGGCCTGCCGGTCCTTTATCTGCTCATCATCCTGTCGAGCATCGTCCAGCCGAATTTCTGGTGGCTGCTTGGCATCATGCTGCTGTTCTCATGGATGTCGCTGGTCGATCTGGTACGCGCCGAGTTCCTGCGCGCCCGTAATTTCGACTATGTCCGCGCGGCGCGTGCCTTGGGCGTCTCCGATCCGGTGATCATCTGGCGTCACGTTCTGCCCAACGCCATGGTGGCGACGCTGACTTTTCTGCCGTTCATTCTCAACGGCTCGATCACCACCTTGACGTCGCTCGACTTCTTGGGGTTCGGCCTGCCGCCGGGCTCGCCGTCGCTCGGCGAATTGCTCGCCGAGGGCAAGGCCAATCTCCAGGCACCCTGGCTTGGCCTGACCGCGTTCTTCGTTCTCGCCATCATGCTGAGCTTGCTGATTTTCATCGGCGAAGCAGTGCGCGACGCCTTCGATCCACGGAAGGGCGGCTGATGGCCCTTCTCGAAGTCAAAAATCTCGGCGTCAATTTCGCATTGCCGGATCGCACGCTCGCGGCGGTGAAGGGCGTGTCGTTCGCGCTCGACAAGGGCGAGACGCTGGCGCTGGTCGGCGAATCGGGCTCGGGCAAGACCGTGACGGCGCTGTCCATTCTTCAGCTCCTATCGGCGCCGCCGGCAAGCCATCCTGCCGGCAGCAGCATCCGGTTCGATGGTGCCGAGCTTGTCGGCGCGCCCGAATCCGAGCTGCGCCACATCCGCGGCGGCCGCATCGCCATGATCTTCCAGGAGCCGATGACCTCGCTCAATCCGCTGCACACGGTGGCGAAGCAGATCGGCGAGGCGCTGTGGCTGCACAAGCGCATGAACGGCAAGGCGGCGCGCGAGCGTACCGTCGAGCTCCTGCGCCTCGTCGGATTACAGGATGCCGAAAGTCGTCTCCAATCCTATCCGCATCAATTGTCCGGCGGTCAGCGCCAGCGCGTGATGATCGCCATGGCGCTCGCCAACGAGCCCGATCTGCTGATTGCCGACGAGCCGACCACCGCGCTCGACGTCACGGTGCAGGCGCAAATCCTTAAGCTTCTCAAGGACTTGCAGGCACGTTTCGGCATGGCGCTGCTGCTCATCACGCATGACCTCGGGGTCGTGCGCAAGATGGCGGACCGCGTCTGCGTCATGACCCAGGGCGCGATCGTCGAAGCCGGCGCCGCGCGCGAGGTGTTCGATCGGCCGCGCCATCCGTACACCCGCCATCTGCTCGACGCACAGCCCAAGGGCGCGCCGGTGGTGCCGGCCGACGGTACGCCGGTGCTGATGGACGGCAAGGACGTCAAGGTCTGGTTTCCGATCAAGGCCGGCCTGTTCCGCCGTACCACCGGCTTCATCAAGGCGGTCGACGGCATCGACTTGGCGGTGCGCGCCGGCGAGACGCTGGGCGTGGTCGGCGAATCGGGCTCGGGCAAGACGACGCTCGGCCTGGCGTTGCTGCGGCTGGTCGAAAGCCAGGGCGCCATCGTCTACGACGGCAAGCACTTGGATCGGCTCGGCGGCCGTGCCATGCGGCCGTTGCGGCGCGAATTGCAAATCGTCTTCCAGGATCCTTATTCGAGCCTGTCGCCGCGTCTCACCATCGGCCAGATCGTCGAGGAAGGGCTCAAGGTTCACGGGCTCGGCGGCGATGCCGCGGGCCGCCGGCGGCTGGTCGAGGACGCGCTCGATGCGGTGGCCTTGCCGCGCGATGTCGTCGATCGCTATCCGCACGAATTCTCCGGCGGCATGCGGCAGCGTCTGGCCTTTGCGCGCATCCTGGCGTTGCGGCCGCGTCTCATCGTGCTCGACGAGCCGACCTCGGCGCTCGACATGTCGTTACAGGCGCAGATGGT
>DATEMD010000042.1:0-6242 GCA_035275845.1 Allostellaceae bacterium
CATCGCATCGCTTTTTATTTGCAGGAGGTCGCGGCGTCGTTCCACGCCTTGTGGAACAAGGGCAACACCGATGCCGGTCTGCGCTTCGTCGTCGAGAGCCAGCGCGACCTGACGCGCGCGCGCCTAGCGCTGGTCCAGGCCGTTGCCTTCGTCATCGCTTCTGGCCTCAAGGTGATCGGCGTGACGCCGGCTGAGGAGTTGCGCTGATGACGCTCGGCATCGATCCCGAAGATCGTATTCCTGGCGCGCCCGCGCGGCCGCCGTCGAAATGGCCGCGGCATTTCGGCGCGTCGGTGCGTATCGGCGTCGTGCTGGTCGTGATCGGCGCCGCTGCTGCGTCGGGCTGGCCTTATATCAAGGAGCATTTCCTGACGCCGAGTCCGCCGTCAGGCCCGCTGCCCGTGATCGGTCCCGGCGACGAGCCGATCAAGGAAGCGCCGAAGCAGCCCGGCGGCATGCAGGTGCCGGATCAGGACAAGATCATTCTCAACGGGTCGGCGGCACAGCCCAAGGTCGAGCAAATCCTGCCGCCGCCGCCGACGCCGCTGCCGGCGCCGCCGCCGACAACGCCGCCCGCCGTCACGCAAACGCCACCGTCTCAGGCGTCGCAGCCCGGTCCATCGGTCGTGACAACCGCACCGCCAGCTGTTTCGCGGAGTACGCCACCGCTTGCTGCCGCCGACGTGTCACCGCCGGCGCCCCAGCAGCCACCGCAAGCAGTACCGGCCACGTCGTCGCCGCCACCACCGCCACCACCACCGCCGGCGCGGCCGGCGAGCATCGCCGCCGCCAATCCGCCGGCGAGTTCCGCGCCCGCCGCGACGGTTTCCGGCGAGCATGTGCCGCAGGCACTCGCGGGGCACGGTTGGTTTGTCCAGCTTGGCGCTGTCGGGTCCACGTCGGCCGCACAAGCCGAATGGACGCGTTTGAAGCGCACGCAGGCCGATTTGCTCGCGTCGCTGTCGGCCAATGCGGTGCGTGTCGAACGCGGCGGTGGCGTGATCTATCGCATCGAGGCCGGACCGGTCGCCAACGGCGGCGCCGCATCGCAGCTGTGCCGGTCGCTCCAGCAACGTCATGTCGCCTGCATCGTCGTCCACCCGTGAGCCGCGCGCGGCGATCTTCGGCTGCGCCGGGCTGACGCTGTCGGATTCGGAGCGCGAATTTTTTCGCGCGGTCAATCCGCTGGGCTTCATCTTGTTTCAGCGCAATTGCGCCGATCCCGATCAGGTGCGCGCGCTGATCGCGGCGCTGCGCGATTGCGTCGGTACGGAAGATGCGCCGGTGTTGATCGACCAGGAAGGCGGTCGCGTCGCGCGTCTCAAGCCGCCGCATTGGCGGAATTATCCCGCTGCGGCGACCTTGGCTGCCGCGCCGCGCGAGGCGAGCTTCCTGGCAGCGCGTCTCATCGCGGACGATTTATCGATGCTGGGCATTACGATCGATTGTGCGCCGGTGCTCGATTTGGCTGTCGCCGGTTCCGACCCGATCATCGGCGACCGCGCTTATGGCGCCGCACCGGCGACGGTCGCGGATTTCGGGCGGGCCGCATGCGAGGGACTGCTGGCGGGCGGCGTGCTGCCGGTCATCAAGCATATTCCGGGACACGGCCGCGCGACGGTCGATAGTCACAAGGCACTGCCGGTGGTTACAGCCGCGGCGTCCGAGCTTGTCGAGAGCGACTTCGCACCCTTTCGCGCGCTCAACGACATGCCGTGGGCGATGACCGCCCATATCGTGTATCAGACACTCGATCCCGACCGTCCCGCTACCCTGTCGCGGCGGCTGATTGACGAGACGATTAGGGCTAGCATTGGCTTCGACGGCGTGCTGATTTCTGACGATCTTTCGATGGCGGCGCTTCCCGGGACCTTGGCGGAGCGGGCGAAAGGTGCGCTCGAGGCGGGATGTGACGTGGTTCTGCATTGCAACGGTGACCCGGTGGAAATGACGGCAATCGCGGGCTCGATCGGGCCTTTGACCCCGGCGGCACACCGCCGGCTGGCGCGCGGCGAGGCGCGGCGGCGGGCGGCCGATCAGGGCGCTACCGCGTTCGATCGCACCGCGGCTGCTGCCCGGCTGGACGCCTTGCTGGGGGGCCGCGCATGATCTCGCCGCAGATGGCCGGCTTGCTGCGCGAGATATCGGTGCTGGCGCTGCCGGCGATTTTCGCCATTACGCTGCACGAGGCGGCGCATGGTTATGTCGCGCTGCGTTGCGGCGACGACACCGCGCTGCGCATGGGCCGCGTCACGTTCAATCCGCTGCGGCACATCGATCTGTTCGGCACCGTCCTCATGCCGGTGCTGCTGTTCTTTCTGACGCACGGCCAGTTCCTGTTCGGCTACGCCAAGCCGGTGCCGGTCAATTTCAACCGGCTTAACCGGCCGCGCCGCGACATGGTATGGGTCGCGCTTGCCGGGCCGGCGGTGAATGTTCTGCTGGCGATCGTCTCGGCGCTGCTGTTCTGGTTCGCGCCGCATCTGCCGCGCACGTTTCAGGAGTGGTACCTGCTCAATCTGACCAATTCGGTCGTCATCAACATCATTCTCGCCGTGTTCAACATGATCCCGTTGCCGCCACTTGACGGCGGCCGCGTCGCGGTCGGCATCCTGCCGGACGCGCTCGCCTTTCCGCTGGCGCGGATGGAGCGCTATGGCATGCTGATTCTGGTCGCCGTGCTGATCCTGCTGCCATTGATCGGCGCGCAGCTCGGCATGGATTTGAACGTCGTTGGCCACGTCGTCGACGGGCCGGTGAACTGGATTCTTGGCGCGATCGGCAAGCTCACGGGGGTCGGATGAGCGACGTCGAACCCTTCGAGATGGTGAAACCCGATCCGGCGCCCGACGCCGATCTGGTCGTCGACCTCGAAGGCTATCAAGGACCGATCGATCTGCTGCTCAACCTGGCGCGGGAGCAGAAGGTCGATCTGTTGCAGATTTCGATCCTCAAGCTCGCGGATCAGTATCTCGCCTTCATCTCGGCTGCGCGCAAGCTGAGGCTCGAGATCGCTGCCGATTACCTGGTAATGGCGGCGTGGCTCGCCTATCTGAAGTCGCGTTTGCTGCTGCCACAGCCGCCGAGCGCCGGCGAGCCAAGCGGCGACGAGCTGGCGGCGGCGCTGGCGCATCGACTCAAAAGGCTGGAAGCGATGCAACTGGCGGCGACGCGGCTGTTCGCCCGACCGTTGCTCGGTCGCGACGTGTTCCTGCGCGGCGCGCCTGAGGGGCTGCCGCGCACCTACCTGCCGGTGTGGGGCGACACGCTCTACGATCTTCTGAAGGCGTATGGCGACCAGAAGCTCCGCCACGAGGTCAGCGTTCTCCAGATCGCCCCGACCGAGCTTTATTCGATGGACGAGGCGCTCGAACGCATGGCGCGCTTCCTCGGCCACATGCCGGAATGGCGCACGCTGCTGAGCTTCTTGCCGTCAGATCTCGGCGACGGCTTGGTGCGCCGGTCGGCCATTGCCGCGACCTTCGCCGCCAGCCTCGAGCTGGTGCGCACCGGCAAGGTCCAGCTCCGGCAAGACAACGCCTTCGGCCCGATCTATCTTCGCAATCCGTCTCCCGAGGCCTAGATGAGCACCGACCAATCTGATCCCCGCGCCGACCATCTGCGGCTGCTCGAAGCGCTGCTGTTCGCGTCGCAATCGCCCGTTGACGAGGCGGCGATCAAGGCCCGGTTGCCGGAAGATGCCGACATTCCGTCGCTGATCGCTGAGCTGACCGAGCATTACAGCGGCCGCGGCATGAACATCGTCGAGGCCGCCGGCGGCTGGACCGTGCGCACGGCGCCTGATCTCGGGCCGCGGCTCAAGCTGGTGCAGAAGATTTCGCGTAAGCTGTCACGCGCGGCGATGGAGACGCTCGCCATCGTCGCCTATCATCAGCCGGTGACGCGCGCCGAGATCGAAGACATCCGCGGGGTCGTCGTCTCGTCGGGCACGCTCGACATGCTGATGGAGATCGGCTGGATCGGCCCCAAGGGTCGCCGTCAGACTGTCGGCCGGCCAGTGACATGGGGCACGACCGATACGTTCCTGTTGCATTTCGGTCTTGCCAACGCCGGCGATCTGCCCGGTATCGAAGAGCTGCGCGCTTCCGGCCTGATCGGTCCGCGGCCCGAATTGACGCTAAGCGAGACCGGCAAGCTCGCCGAATTGCCGGTGGAAGGCGCCGAAGCGGCAGCCGACGAAGCCGAACAGGCGGCCGAGGCGGAAGCCGAAGCCGAGGCGGCCGCGGAAGAGCTGGGACGCGGCGCCCAGGACTGAGATGTTCGATTTCGCCTGGTCCGAGCTCGCGCTCATCGGTGTGGTCGCCCTGGTGGTGATCGGCCCCAAGGACCTGCCGCGCGTGATGAAGAACGTCGCGTTCTGGGTGCGCAAGGCGCGCTCGATCGCGCGCGAGTTCCAAAACAATATCGAGGACATGGTGCGCGACGCCGAGCTCGACGACGTTAAGCGCGATCTCGACGCCGCGACACGCTTCAATTTCGACGAAGAGATGTCGAAGACCATCGATCCGCACGGCGAGCTCAAACAATCGCTGTCGCCGCCGGAGGTTGCCAACCCGCCCGCCGAGCAGCCCAAGCTGCCGCTGATCGAAGCCACGCCAGAGACGCCGCCGACTGAACCCGCGCCCGATGCGCCGAAGCCGTCATGACCGACGATTCGCGAGAAGACGAACTCGAAAAGGGCAAGATGCCGCTGTTCGACCATTTGGTCGAACTGCGCAAGCGGTTGCTCTATTCGATCATTGCGTTCCTGATCTTGCTGGCGCCGTGCTGGTATTTCTCGCGCGAGATTTACGATTTCCTGGCGCGGCCGTTGGCGACGGCGCTTGCCGGTCAAACCGGCCGGCATTTCATCTACACCGATCTGACCGAGGCGTTCTTCACCGATCTGCGCGTGGCGGTCTGGTCGGCGTTCTGTCTCGCTTTTCCGTTCATGGCGACGCAGCTCTACCTGTTCGTGGCACCCGGCCTCTACAAGAACGAACGCCATGCCTTTTTGCCGTATTTAGTGGCGTCGCCGATCTTGTTCATCATGGGCGGCGCGCTGGTTTATTTCGTCATCTTTCCGGTGGCGTGGCGCTTTTTCCTCAGCTTCGAACAAGCCGGCGGCAACGGCATTCTGCCGGTCGAGATTGAGCCCAAGGTCAGCGAGTATCTGACCCTGGTGATGCGGTTGATGCTCGCCTTCGGCTTGGCGTTCCAGCTGCCGGTGCTGCTGACGCTGATGGCGCGTGTCGGCCTGGTGACGGCGAAGGGGCTGGCGTCGAAACGCCGTTACGCGATCGTGCTGGTGTTCATCGCGGCCGCGGTGCTGACGCCGCCCGACATCTTCAGCCAGGTGTCGTTGGCGGTGCCGTTGCTCGCCTTGTTTGAGATTTCGATCGTCTGCTGCAAGATCGTCGAGAAGAAGCGCGCCGAGCGTGAAGCCGCCGAAGAGGCCGCGCTTGGATTGAAGTCGAAAACCAAGGCCAAAACCTGATGCTCGATATCCGCTGGATCCGCGAAAATCCCGAATCGTTCGACAAAGGATTGGCACGCCGCGGTCTGTCGCCGCTGTCGGCCCAAGTACTGCGTCTCGACAAACAATGGCGCGAGGCGCAGACCGCCGCCGAACAGAATCAAGCGGCGCGCGGCAAGCTCGGCCAGGAAATGGCGGCGGCCAAGGCAAAAGGCGGCGATGCGGCGGCGCTGATGCGCCAGATGACCGAGAGCAAAGAGAAGCAGGCGTTTCTCGAAGCCGAAGCGACGCGGCTGCGCGAGGCGGTGGATGCGGCGCTGGCGCCGCTGCCTAACCTGCCGGCGGACGACGTGCCGGACGGCAAGGACGCGGCCGACAACAAAATGCTTCGTGAAGTCGGCGGCAAGCCAAAGTTCGCTTTCAAGCCCAAGGATCACGCCGCGCTCGGCGAAGCGCTTGGCGGGATGGATTTCACCCGCGCCGCCAAGATGTCGGGCGCGCGTTTTGTCGTTCTGTCGGGCGGCGTGGCGCGGCTCGCGCGCGCACTCGGCCAGTTCATGCTCAATCTGCATACGCGCGAATTCGGCTATACCGAAGTCGCGCCGCCGTTGCTCGTGCGGGACGCCGCCGTGTTCGGCACCGGCCAGCTGCCGAAATTCGCCGACGATTTGTTCCGTACCACGACGGGCCTGTGGCTCTTGCCGACGGCCGAAGTGTCGCTGACCAATCTCGCGCGCGAGGACATCGTCGACGACGAGAAGCTACC
>DATEMD010000043.1:0-11818 GCA_035275845.1 Allostellaceae bacterium
CGCAGCTTCGGCCTGCGACGGATCCGGACCGCCGGCTTGCGCCATGTCGGGACGGCCGCCGCCACCTTTACCGCCGAGCGCCGCGGCACCGAGCCGCACCAACTCGACCGCGTCGAAGCGCTGGGTCAGATCCGGCGTGACACCGACGACAATCGACGCCTTGCCTTCTTCGCGCGCCACCAACGCGACCACACCCGAGCCCAATTCCTTCTTGAGATCGTCGGCCAGGCTCTTCAATTCTTTGGCGGGCACGTTGTCGAGCGCGCGGGCGGCAAACTTGACGCCGGCGACATCCTTGGTCGCGCCGTCGGCGGCTGAGCTTCCGCCGCCGCCAAGCGCCGCGGCACGCCGTGCATCGGACAATTCACGTTCGAGCCGTTTACGCTCGTCGAGCAGGGCCGTGAGCCGCGCCGGCAGCTCCGCCGGCGACGCCTTGATCGCTTCGGCGGCTTGACGCAGCAGCTTTTCCTCGTCGGCAACATGGGCTTCGGCCGCAGCACCGGTCACCGCTTCGATCCGGCGCACGCCCGAAGCGACCGCGCCTTCCGACACGATCTTGAACAGGCCGATATCGCCGGTGCGCCGCACATGCGTGCCACCGCACAGTTCGACCGAGAATGAATGCGGCACATGATCGGCGCCGCTGTCCTCGCCCATGGAGACGACGCGCACCTCGTCGCCGTATTTCTCACCGAACAACGCCAGCGCGCCTTCCTTGACGGCATGCTCCGGCGTCATCAGCCGCGTATGCACACCGGCATTCTGGCGGACGCGAGCGTTGACCTCGGCCTCGATCGCCGCGAGATCGTCGTCGCTCAAGGGGCGCGGCTGCGAGAAATCGAAACGCAGCCGTTCTGGCGCGACCAGCGAACCTTTCTGCGTCACATGCTCGCCCAGCCGACGGCGCAGCGCCTGATGCAAGAGGTGCGTGACCGAATGGTTGGCGCGCAGCTTCGTGCGCCGAACCTCGTCGATCCGGAGCTCGACCACGTCGCCGACCTTAAAACCACCGCGTGCCACCTTGCCGATGTGGACGAACAGCTCGCCGGCCCGTTTCTGCGTATCGGACACCGGGAATTCGCTGCCCTTGGCGGTGAACAACGCGCCGGTGTCGCCGACTTGGCCGCCGGACTCGCCGTAGAACGGCGTCTGCGACACGACGATGCCGGCTTCGTCGCCCGCTTTCACCGCATCGACGCGCTTGCCGTTCTGAACGATGGCGAGAATCCTGCCCTCGGCTTCGGTGGCATCGTAGCCGAGGAATTCCGTCGCGCCGAGCTCCTCGCGCAGCGCGAACCAGAGCTGATCGGTCGCCGCCTCGCCCGAACCGACCCACGATTTGCGCGCCTCGGCGCGCTGACGTTCCATCGCCGTATCGAAGCCGGCGGTTTCGACCTTGCGGCCACGGCCGCGCAGCACGTCTTCGGTGAGATCGAGCGGAAAGCCATAGGTGTCGTAGAGCTTGAAAGCGACTTCGCCGGGAAACGCCTTGCCTTTGCCGAGCTTGCCTTCTTCCTCGTCGAGCAGCTTGAGACCGCGCGCCAGGGTTTCGCGGAAGCTGGTTTCCTCGAGCTTGAGGGTTTCGGTGACCAGCGCTTCGGCGCGCACCAGCTCCGGAAACGGTTGGCCCATCTGCCGCACCAGCGCCGGCACCAGCTTCCACATCAGCGGCTCGCTGACGCCGAGCATATGGGCGTGGCGCATGGCGCGGCGCATGATCCGGCGCAGCACGTAGCCGCGGCCTTCCTTCGACGGCAGCACACCGTCGGCGATCAGGAACGCGCTGGCGCGCAGATGATCGGCGATGACGCGATGCGACACCGCGTGCGGCCCGTCCGGCGGCGTGTGCGATTCCTCGGCGGAGGCGACGATCAGCGCACGCAAAATGTCGATGTCGTAATTGTCGTGCTTGCCCTGAAGCACGGCGGCAATGCGCTCGAGCCCCATGCCGGTGTCGATCGACGGGCGCGGCAGGTCAACGCGCTGATCGCGCGTCACCTGCTCGTATTGCATGAAGACGAGATTCCAAATCTCGACGAAGCGGTCGCCTTCGGCGTCCGGCGAGCCAGGCGGCCCGCCCGGAATCTTGTCGCCGTGGTCGTAGAAGATTTCCGAGCACGGGCCGCACGGGCCGGTTTCGCCCATCGCCCAGAAATTGTCGGCCGTGCCGATACGCACGATCCGCTGATCCGGCAGGCCGGCGATCTTCTTCCACAGCTTCCACGCGTCGTCATCGGTCTCGTAGACGGTGGCGACCAGCCGGTCGGGCGACAGCTTGAATTCCTTGGTGATCAGGTTCCAGGCAAGTTCGATCGCGCGTTCCTTGAAATAGTCGCCGAACGAAAAATTGCCCAACATCTCGAAGAACGTGTGATGGCGCGCGGTGTAGCCGACATTTTCGAGGTCGTTGTGTTTGCCGCCGGCGCGCACGCATTTCTGGGACGAGGCCGCTTTCGTGTACGGCCGCTTCTCCAGGCCGGTGAAGACGTTCTTGAACTGCACCATGCCGGCATTGGTGAAGAGCAGCGTCGGATCGTTTCTCGGAACGAGCGGCGACGACGGCACGACCTCGTGCCCGGCACGCCGGAAAAAATCGAGAAAGTGGGCGCGAACGTCGTTCGTCAGCATGCCGCTAATCTGGTCCTTCCCCCGACCGGAACCAAGTGGGCCGCGCGAATCCACCCCGACGCGGCTGGCCGCATTAAGCCCAAGGCGCCCCACGCTGTCCAGTTGGCGGCCAGCAACGACCCTAGCGGTTTTCCCAGCGGCGCATGAGCGAAAGCACCACGGCCAGAACGCCGACGAAAAGAATGAGCGGATCGATGTAGCTGACGATCTTGGGCGGAAGGTGCGATCCGGCGCCGAGGTCAACGACGACCAAAATCACCATCGCCAGACCCGCAAGCTTCGGCGGGTCCTTCCACCACGGCCCCCTCGGCTTGGGCACGCGACGTGCGGGCTCGACCTGCGGCTCCGCGACGTCATCGAGGGGCGCTTCAATCCGGCCTGATTTTCGGCGTCTCTTCGGCATGGCCGCACCATGCCAGATGAAGACAGCAGCGCCAAGCCAAAGGGAAACCGGCGCCGCGTTGGGGGCGCGGCGCCGGCGAAGAGGACGCTTCGGGGGGCGTCCAAAACCCTTTCGAGGTTACGAGGCGGCTTATTCCTCGGCCGCGCCGCCTTCGGTGCCGGTCACCAACATAGCGTCGGCGACCAAGCCGGCATTAGCGCGGATCGCCTGTTCGATCTTGCCGGCGATCTCGGGGTGGTCCTTGAGATACTGCTTGGCGTTCTCGCGGCCCTGACCGATGCGCTCGCCGTCGTAGGAAAACCACGAGCCGGATTTCTCCACCACGCCAGCCTGCATGCCGAGGTCGATGAGCTCGCCGCGTTTGGAGACGCCCTCGCCGTACATGATGTCGAACTCGACCACCTTGAACGGCGGCGCCATCTTGTTCTTCACCACCTTGACGCGCGTCTGGTTGCCGGTGACCTGCTCGTGCTCCTTGATCTGGCCGATGCGGCGGATGTCGAGCCGCACCGAGGCGTAGAATTTGAGCGCGTTGCCGCCGGTCGTCGTCTCGGGATTGCCGAACATCACGCCGATCTTCATGCGAATCTGGTTGATGAAGATCACCATGCAGCGCGACCGCGCGATCGAGCCGGTGAGCTTCCGGAGCGCCTGACTCATCAGCCGCGCATGCAAGCCCATGTGGCTTTCGCCCATTTCGCCTTCGAGCTCGGCGCGCGGCACCAGCGCCGCGACTGAGTCGACCACGAGCACGTCGAGCGCGCCGGAGCGCACCAGCGTGTCGGCGATCTCGAGCGCCTGCTCGCCGGCGTCGGGCTGTGAAATCAACAAATCGTCGGTGTTGACGCCGAGCTTCTTGGCATAAGCAGGATCGAGCGCGTGTTCGGCGTCGATGAAGGCGCAGGCGCCGCCGGCCTTTTGCGCCTCGGCGACGACCTGGAGCGCGAGCGTGGTCTTGCCGGAGCTTTCCGGCCCATAAATCTCGATGACGCGGCCGCGCGGCAGGCCGCCGATGCCGAGTGCGATATCGAGGCCCAACGAGCCGGTCGAGACCACCTCGGTCTCGCCCTGCGCCGCGACATGGGCGCCGAGCTTCATGATCGAGCCTTTGCCGAAGGCGCGCTCGATCTGGCCGAGCGCCGCTTCGAGCGCCTTCTGCCGATCGGCGTCCTTGGTTTCCTTGTTGTCGTCTTTCAAAAGGCGCAAATGCTGTGGCTGTTGCTGCGACATCCCCCGCTCCTCTTCCTAGGCCAAGCCTTGCCGGCCATCAATCCGATCCGATAGGCGCGCATCGTACATGGTTTGTTCTTTAGTACAAGTTCTTTCTTCGTTCTTGCCGAGAAATTCTCGTAAGCCATTCTCGTTCAAAGAGATTTCACAAACTGGCGCCGGCCGCAGGATTACGCCACCGGCTCGGTGAGCACTTCCTTGACCTTGCCGGCGAGTTGTTTGAGCGAGAACGGCTTTGGCAGAAAATGAATCTCGCGTTCGTCGCCGAGACGTTTGCGGAACGAGTCTTCGGTGTAGCCCGAAATGAAGATCACCTTCAGATCGGGATGGCGCTGGCGCAGCTTCACCACCAGGCCCGGCCCGTCCATCTTCGGCATCACGACGTCGGTGACGACGAGGTCGATCTTTTCGCCGCGCGCCATGATCTCGAGCGCGGCCTCGCCGCTTTTGGCTTCGAGCACCTTGTAGCCGCTGTTGGCGAGCGCCCGCGCCGAAAACAGCCGCACCGGATCCTCGTCCTCGACCAGCAGCACTGTGCCGGCGCCGTGCAAGTCGCGTACTTCCGGCACCTCATGCCGCGGCGACGGCACGGCGACACCGTCGTGGCGCGGCAGAAAGATCGAGAAGGTCGCGCCGTGATCGAGATCGCTGTCGACGAAGACGAAGCCGCCGGTCTGCTTGACGATGCCGTAGACCGTCGACAGGCCGAGGCCCGTACCCGAGCCGAGCTCCTTGGTCGAGAAGAAAGGCTCGAAGATGCGGTGCTGGATTTCGCGCGGGATACCGTGGCCGGTGTCCCTCACCTCGATCAAGACATAGTCGCCCCGCGGCATGATCTCGTGGCCACGTCGCGTTTCGCTGTCGCTGGCGACGTTCGCGGTGCGGATCGACAACGTGCCCCCCTGAGGCATGGCGTCGCGCGCGTTGACCGCAAGATTGATGATCACCTGCTCGAGCTGGCCCTGATCGACCTTGACCAGCCACAGCTTCGGGTCGTGTACGACCTTGAGCTCGATGTTCTCGCCGATCAGTCGGCGCAGCAGGTTCGAGAGCTCCGCCAGCGCATACTTGACCGCGAGCACGCGCGGCTGCAACGCCTGCTGACGCGAGAACGCGAGCAATTGGCGCACGAGATTGGCGGCGCGGTTGGCGTTCTGCTTGATCTGCATGATGTCGCTATACGTCGCGTCGTTCGGCCGGAAGCGCACGAGCAGCAGATCGCAGAAGCCGATCATCGCCGTCAGCAGGTTGTTGAAGTCGTGCGCGACGCCGCCGGCGAGCTGGCCCACCGCCTGCATCTTCTGCGACTGCGCGAATTGCGCCTGCAGGCTCTTCTGCTCGGTTTGATCGATGAAGTGCAGAATGAAACCGCCGCCGGCGGTATCCGCGGCGTCGTCGCCGAGGCGGCTGATGAAGATCTGCGCCGATTTGTTGCCGGCGCCGACGAGCCGGACTTCGACCGGTCCCGGCGCGACACGGCCTTCGCTCGCCGCGCGCAACTGGCCGAAGGCGGCGTCCTGATCTTCCGGCCGGAGGAATTCGAGCAGCGGCCGACCGATGACGCCGACCGGCTCGAGCCCGACCAGCAAGCACAGCGCATCGTTGGCTTCGGCGATGCGGCCATCGCCGTCCATCAGCGCGATACCTACAGGTGCGTTCGCAAAGAACCGGCGGAAGCGCTGGCGCGATACGCGCAGTTGCTCTTCCCATTGGCGCTCGGGCGTTAGGTCGCGCACCACGGAACGGGTCCGCAGGCTGTCGCCGGTACGCACGACGCTTTGGCTGATCAACGCGTGGATGCGGTGGCCGTCGGCGCTCTTGAGCACGACTTCGCCGCGCGTTTCGCCACCTTCGAAGGGCGCATAGGGCGGCGCGCCCACGGGCGGCCTTTCATCCAGGAAATCGCCGAGCTTGTCGCCGCTGTCGACCAACTCCTGTGCGCCGCGACCGAGCCATTGCGCCAACGCCTCGTTGACGAACAGGAACCGGCCGACCTGGTCGACCGAGTAGAAGCCGATGGGCGCGTTATCCAGGAAATCGGCGAGCTTCATACGCTCGTCGCGCAGCATCTGCTCCATGGTGTGACGCGCCGTCACGTCCTGGAAGCTCCACAGCGTGTAACCGCGGCTGGCGGCGAGCGGCGCGACGATCAGGTTGAACCATTGCGTATCGCCCGCTTCGTTGGCGACCGCCAGCACGCCGAGCGCCTGGCCGCCGCGCAGCGCGTCGTGCTTCAAGCGCATGAGATCGACGCCGCCGGCGCGCCGCGCCAGCACCGCGAGCGGCGCCCCATGCAAGCTGGGGAAGAAACGGCGGAAGGCGCCGTTGGCGTAAACCAGTGCATCGTCGGGCGACAGGACCAGATGCGCGCCCGGCGTCGCTTCGATCGCCTGACTCATCAGGTCGATGCGACGCGACAGCAACCGGTGCATCTGTTTGGCGACGACACTGGCGACGCCAGCGCCGAGTGCGAACGTCGCCGCCAGCACCGCGGCCGCACGCAGCGCGGCTGCGTTGCCAAAATCAAAAATCAGCAGTGTGGTGAGCACGATCGCGACGGCGGAAAACAGCACCGACAGCGCACCGAGCGCGCGCATCCAGGTGACGACGCCGCCGGCGACCGCATCGTCGGGCAGCACCGACGCCGCCGTCGAGACCGGAGCGGTCTCGACGCCGGACGCTGCATCCCCCTCGTATCGCAGCTCCATCAACCTCGTAGCCTAGCACACGAGTTCGCCGCCGGTTCGGGCGGCAGGCGCGGCCTTGGCCGCTCCCTCAGCGCCGGAGTCGCGGTGCGCGGCGCGCCATCGCCGTAGCATGGTTAATGCAAAGTTAAAAGGCTTGGGTCGCGCGCGGCCGAGTCCACGGAGCGCGACTCCGGCGGCGCGTCAGTCGTCGCGATGGGTGCGTTCCATGCGCTCGTGGCGCTCTTGGGCTTCGAGACTCAGCGTCGCTATAGGCCGCGCTTCGAGCCGGCGGATCCCGATCGGCTCGGCGGTCTCCTCGCAATAGCCGTAGCTACCGTCCTCGATGCGCATCAGCGCGGCGTCAATCTTGGAGATCAGCTTGCGTTCGCGATCACGCGTGCGAAGTTCGGTGTAGCGGTCGGTTTCAAGCGTGGCGCGATCGGCGATGTCCGCTTCGGCCAGACTCTCTTCCTTGAGCTGCTGCAACGTCGCGTTCGACTCCGCCAACAACTCGACTCGCCAGCGCAACAGCTTCTGGCGAAAATATTCGCGCTGGATCGGATTCATGAACTCTTCGCCGTCCGACGGGCGATAACCGGGAGGAAGCATTGGCCGCATTACCGAACCCCACAGACCCCCGAAAACAACCAAAGCGGCGCGGAGTATATGAATCGCGGGCCCTGCGGGCAAGCGCAACAACACATTGATTTAGAACGGATTTCTGAATTTTCTAGCCGCCATCGTAACGGCGGGGCGGTTTGCTCACGCCGGCGTAGGCTTGGCACCAGCGGTCGCGGCCGACGCGGCGGCGGCTTCCTCTTCGTGTTGGATCAATAGCTTCGCCGCCTTGAGTGCGCGATAGAACTGATCCTCGGCGAGCAAATGACGAATCTCGCCGAGCAGTTCACGCGATTCGGGACGCGTCTGTTCGTACTCCGCGAGCTGCCGGTCGATGCTGGCGAGAAACATCTCGGCCTTGCCGGCGAACAGATATTGGCACTGGATCGCGAAATAAATTCGCCGCGCCGGCGTCGTCGCCTTCTCTTCCGGCAGCACGTCTTTTTCGCGCAGCAACGCGGCGTTGGTGTGGATAAGAATCTTGGCCATCGGACCGGAGTTCTCGATCACGACGCCGTTGAGGATAAGTTTTTCGCGCGGCTTCAGATTGATGGTCAGCGGCATTCTACGGCCTGACGTGGCGCTGTTGTGCGGTGCCCCATCGCCCGTTCTAAGGTTGAAGCTTTAGGAATGGGTTAAGCCGGGACTCGTGCTAAACCGCCGACAGGCTGAATTTTACCTTAATTGTCCAAGAGCTTAGCCACCACGCGGTCACCGCGGTTTTAGGGCTTTTTTAAATCGGAGCCCCTAAATTCAGCGTCATGCAGACGCGATTTTCAAATCCAGTCAGCGCCGCCGCGCGCAGCAATGCGGCACAAGCGGCGCGCCCAGTCGAAGCCGAGAACGAAGCCGATTGGCTCGTCGATATTGGACCCGTGCTGTCGCTCGACAGCCTGCCCCCGCCCGAGACCAAGCGGTGGGTCATCCGCCGCAAGGCGGTGGTTGTCGCCGCGGTCCGTGCTGGCGTCATTAGCCTCGAAGAGGCTTGCAAGCGCTATACGCTGTCGATCGAGGAGTTCCTCGCTTGGCAGCGCCTAGTCGATAGCCACGGCCTGCCCGGCCTGCGTGTCACGCGGCTGCAAGATTATCGCAGCCTCGCGGCCGGCCCGGCGAACGTGGCGGCCACTCCGGCGAATGCTGCCGTCCCCGCCAATCGGCCGCCGGCACGCCGGCTGCCCTAACTTAAGCCCGTCGTCGCCGTCGCCCACCGCTCGCCGCGGGCGCCCAGCGCCCGCGAACCGTGAGCCATGAGCCCTCCGAGCTATCCGACCGGGACTATCGATCGTCGTCCGGCGCCGCTGCCGGAGGACTCGACCCTCGAGCTCGCGCTGACGGCGCACGGCATTCCGACGCCGCAAATCCGCAAGTTGGTGCGCCTCGCCGCGGCGCAGCCCGGCGACGACCGCATCGCCACCCTCGCCCATGCCCTCGCCCAGCTTTATCTGTTCAACCCGCTCGGCGTCACCGCCGGCCGGTTCTTTTTTGTCGGCGCGCCCGGCGTCGGCAAGACTCTGGCGATCGCGAAGCTCGCAGCGCAGGCCAAGACATGCGGTTGCGCCGTGCGCCTGGTTACGTCCGACGGCGCGCGCCGCGCCGGCATCGACCAGCTGCGACATTTCGCGACGACGCTCGGCATCGAGATTGAAATCGCGGCCGACACCGCGGCGCTGGACGCACTCGATGTCCGCACCGGTGCCGTGACCTTGATCGACAGCGCCGGCATCAACCCCTACAGCCCGAGCGAGCGCACCGCGCTCGAAGCGCTGGCCACGGCCGCACGGGCCGAACCGGTTCTGGTGCTGGCGGCCGGTGGCGATCCGGCCGACACCGTCGAGACCGCGCACGTCTTTCGCGATCTCGGTTGTCAGCGTTTTATCGTGACACGGCTCGACATCGTTCAACGTCTCGGTAGTGTCATGGCGGTGCCGGAGGCGCTGGGTATCGCGTTCGCCGAAGGGCTGAGCGCCACGGCACTCGGCCAGGGTGTCGAAACCTTCACCGCCGAAAGCCTGGCCGCGCGTCTGCTCCAGTCGCGCTAACGGCAACGCCCCATAGGCAATGGCCGGGACAAGCCCGGCCATCTCAATAAGCATCGCGGTGACGAACGCGCTCAGCCGACGCGGCGGCGGCGATTCTGCTCGGCGCGGGCCGAAGCGGCGATCTCGGATCGGCGCACGCCATGATAGGCCTCGCTCAAGCCGTCGCGCGCCTGCTGGATCTTGACGTCAATTTCAGCCAGCGACTGAACGATGCGCGCGCGGCGCTCGGCCATGACGGCGATATGGCGCGACGCGCTGCCAGCGGCTTCGGCCGCTTTTTGCTCGCCATCCAGCTTCGCCTGCTGCTGGTGCAGGGACTTGGCCAAGCGCTCGAGTCCGGCGATCTCCTGCCGGCGCTCTTCAAGTTTCCGGCGGAAGGCCGCCTGAATATGGTCGGTGGCTTTCATGCGCCAATCCTTGCGCCAATGCCCGTCGAAACGCGGGCAAAGCCCGCGCCGCGCAGCGGGCGGTTGGTAAACTCCGTGGCCAAGGGGTCACAGTCCTTTCGTCCGAATCTGGCCGCGTCCGAGTCGTCGGATGGCCACCGGCCCATCATCGCCGCCGCAGCTTAATTGCCAGTTAAATCAGGACAATTCGGCGTTTCCGAGTCGTGCGGTGTGACGAAGTTGTGGCCGACTCGGCCCCATTTCGATCACAAGTATGGACCAGTGGTAAAAAAAAGCTCCGGGATTTCTAAAATTAACAGTTTTTTTACGCGGGTCGGTAAGGATGATTAAAGTTACCATTTGCCAAACAGGCACTTCGTCGGGGGTTCGTCATGCGTGTGCTTCTGATCGAGGATGATTCAGCCACCGCCGCCAGCATCGACATGATGCTCAAGAGCGAGGGCTTCATTTGCGATACGACCGACCTCGGCGAGGATGGGCTCGAGATCGGTAAGCTTTACGATTACGACATCATCGTGCTCGACCTCATGCTGCCGGACATCGACGGCTATGAGGTTCTGCGCCGCCTGCGCGCGGCGCGGGTGCGCACGCCGATCCTGATCCTGTCGGGGCTCAACGAGCTCGACAACAAGATCAAGGGATTGGGCTTCGGCGCCGACGATTTCCTCGGCAAGCCGTTCGATCGCCGCGAGCTGATCGCCCGCATCCAAGCGATCGTCCGCCGCGCCAAGGGCCATTCGGAATCGGTGATCCGCACCGGCAAGCTCACCGTCAACCTGGACAGCCGCACCGTCGAAGCCGACGGCGCGCCCCTCCACCTGACGGGCAAGGAATACGGCATCCTCGAGCTGCTGAGCCTGCGCAAGGGCACCACGCTGACCAAGGAGATGTTCCTCAACCATCTCTATGGCGGCATGGACGAGCCCGAGCTCAAGATCATCGACGTCTTCGTCTGCAAACTGCGCAAGAAGCTCGCCACCGCGACCAGCGGCGAGAACTACATCGAAACCGTGTGGGGCCGCGGTTACGTGCTGCGCGACCCGCCGGGCGCCGAAGCGGCGGCCAACGAGCCGGTCCGGGTTGCGGTCAAAGCCTGATTTCGTTGGTCCCTTTTCCGGGGGGCGTGAGTTTCCGGGGGGTTTCAAAACGGCGGCGCAGAAAGTGCCGCCGTTTTTATTTGGGCGCGTAGCCTCGAAACAATCAGCCCGCCTTGAACGTCGCGCTTTTGTCGGCCTCGGACAACATCAGCGTGGCGCCGATATGCTCCGCGTACCGCGCCGTGAAATAGGCGTGAACGGTGCGCGCAGTCAGCGCCACGACGTCGGCCGCCGGCATCAGCGCCGCCTTGATCTCGGCAGTCAGATTCACCGCCTCCCCCGCCGCCGTCGCGGACACGCCATCGCCGGCGCGCGTCAGCGTCACCGTGCCGCCGCGCGGCAGGCTCTCGGCCGCCATGAGCGTCAGGTTGCAGGCGAGTTTCTGCCACGGCGCGTCCAGCGCATCGAAGGCACCGGGCCAATCGCAACGCACCTTGCCACCTTCGAGAATGCCGGCGACCAGCGCCTTGGCATCGGGCGCGCCACCGCCGACGCCGCCCGCGCCATAGGCGAAACGGTAGAATTGCAGCCGCATCGCGGCGCGCCGCGCGCTCTGGCCGATCAGCGCAGTCGCGTCGCGCATGAAGCCGGCGTCGCCGTCGTTGAGCAGCTCGACGCCATTGTTGATTGCGCCGACCGGGCTGATGAGTTCGTGGCAGAGCCGCGAGGCGAGCAATTCGAGAACGCGGAATTCAAGCTGCATGCGGCC
>DATEMD010000044.1:0-17049 GCA_035275845.1 Allostellaceae bacterium
CCATGTGATACCCCTTGTGTGATGTGCGGGCGGCCAACAGTTGGCGTGCCGCTCCGACGCAAGGTTAGCGATCTCGCTGACGGATCAAAAAGGAAAACCCGCGCGGTCGTATCAAAACTGCGTGACTGCATGCGGACGCGCCGTGACAAATCGGTGAGCGCCGACTTTCGGTGCCAACGGAGAACGTCCGTAGGTCAGAGCTAACAATTGTTGGCGATTGTCCGAATGTCGGCGCCGCGAAAGCCGACGGCAGCCGTCGCCGATCTATGATGGCAGCCGGCCGCCGATGCGGGTGGTGATTTCGGCAGCGGTCCGTTTGACCATCGGACCGAGCTCGCCGATGCGTTCCTCCGTCATGCGTACGACCGGTCCCGAAACCGAGATCGCACCGACGGCTTCGGCGTGCTCGTTGTAGACGGCAGCGCCGACGCAACGCAGGCCTTCGGCGCGCTCTTCGTTGTCGATCGACCAGCCGCGCTTGCGCACTCGCGCCAGATCAGCCAGCAACCCCTGCGGGTCGATGATCGTATGCGCGGTGAATTTCGGCATACCGGTCCGGAGCAGTCGCTCGGTCGCGGCTTCGTCGGGAAGGGCCGCCATGATGGCCTTGCCGATGCTCGACGCGTGCAGCGGGCTGCGCGAGCCCGGACGATGGAACGCGCGCACCGATTGGTGGCTTTCGGCTTGCGAGATGAAGACGACGTAGCCGTCGTCTTCGATGCCCATGTTCACGGTTTCGCCGCTCGCTTCCATCAGCCTGCGCATGGCGCTGCGCCCGGCGTCGGCCAGCTTGCGATTGCGCAGGAACGCGTTGCCGATGCGGAACGCCTGAACGCCAATCAGGTAGACGCCCTGCGCCTCGTCGCAATGGACGAAGCCGCCGGCTTTGAGCGTGGTGAGAATGCGATGCGCGGTCGACGGCGCGACGCCGGCGCGCTGCGCCAGGCTGGTCAGCGACAGGCCGTCGGCCTCGGCGATAATCGCCAATAGCTTCAGTCCGCGTTCCAGCGCCTGGACCGAGCCGCCAAGATGCGGCGCGAGCGATTGCAGCTCGGTCGGGGCCGTTTTGGTCGCCTGTTGTCGTCCCGCCATTACCCGATTCCTGCGGCCGGTTGCCGCATTGTCCGTGACGGAATCATGTCTCATTATTACTGGATAAGGCCGTTTTCGCAAGGGTAAGAGCCGAAAATAAAATATCACAGGAAATGGAAAACATTTCCATTGTGGTCCGATTAACGGCAATGTTATCCGGTATACCAAAGTTCGATTGAAGGATGGGGTAATGGCGCGCACGGCGGAAAATCTGGCGAGTCGCGACTGGGGTGCGTTCTTCTCGGCCGGCCTCGGCGAGGCTGATCCGGACGTTGCCGGCGCGGTCGGCCGCGAAGTCGCGCGTCAGCGTTTCGAGATCGAGCTCATCGCGTCTGAGAACATCGTCAGCCGCGCAGTACTCGAAGCGGCGGGCTCGCCGCTTACCAATAAGTACGCCGAAGGCTATCCCGGCCGGCGCTATTACGGCGGCTGCCAATATGTCGACGAGGCCGAGACGCTCGCGATCGAGCGCGCCAAGCGACTTTTCGATTGCCGGTTCGTCAACGTCCAGCCGAGTTCGGGCAGCCAGGCCAATCAGGCCGTGCTGCTGGCGCTCGCCAAGCCGGGCGATACTCTTCTCGGTCTGTCGCTCGCTGCCGGCGGTCACCTGACGCACGGCGCGCCGCCCAATCTGTCCGGCAAGTGGTTCCATGCCGTGCATTACGGCGTCCGTCGCGACGACCATCGCATCGACATGGACGAGGTCGCACGGCTTGCGCGCGAGCATAAGCCGAAGATCATCATCACCGGTGGTTCGGCCTATCCGCGCACCATCGATTTCGCCGCGTTCCGCGCGGTGGCCGACGAAGTCGGCGCCATCCTCATGGTCGACATGGCGCATTTCGCCGGCCTGGTCGCGGGCGGCGTGCATCCGAACCCGTTGGCGCACGCGCACGTCGTCACCACGACGACGCACAAGACGCTGCGCGGCCCGCGCGGCGGCATGGTGCTGACTAACGACGAAGCGATCGCCAAGAAGATCGATTCGGCGGTGTTCCCGGGTCTGCAAGGCGGTCCGCTGATGCACATCGTCGCCGCCAAGGCGGTGGCCTTCGGCGAAGCGCTGCGGCCGGCCTTCAAGGATTACGCCCGCTCGGTGATCGAGAATTGCCGCGCGATGGGCGAAGTGCTGCGCAGCGCCGGCTACGATCTGGTCTCCGGTGGCACCGACACGCATCTGATTCTCGTCGATCTGCGGCCGAAGAAGCTCACCGGCAACGTCGCCGAGAAGAGCCTCGGCCGCGCGCACATCACCTGCAACAAGAACGGCGTGCCGTTCGATCCGGAGAAGCCGATGGTGACGTCGGGCATCCGGCTCGGCGCCGCCGCCGGCACCACCCGCGGCTTCGGTGTCGCGGAGTTCCGGGACGTCGGCCGCATGATCGCGGAAGTGCTCGACGGCCTCGCCGCCAACGGCGAAGCCGGCAACGCGGCGCTCGAGGCGCGCGTTAAAGACCAGGCGATCAAACTGTGCGAGCGGTTCCCGATTTACTGATCCAGCGAGACGGTTTTTTGCCGGCGATGGCCGCGCAGCGCAATTCAGGGAGGATGTAATGTCAGGTTTCCATGGTCTTTTCATTCCCGGTCCGACGAATCTGCCGTTCCGCGTCCGTCAGGCGATGGACGTGCCGCTCGAGGATCATCGCGCGCCTGACTTCCCGAAGTTCACGCTGCCGCTGTTCCAGGACCTGAAGAAGGTCTTCAAGACCGAAAAGGGTCAGGTCTTCGTGTTCCCGAGCTCGGGCACCGGCGGCTGGGAATCGGCGATCTCCAACACCCTGTCGCCGGGCGATGGCGTGCTGGTCTCGGTCTTCGGACAGTTTTCTCATCTTTGGGCCGATATGTGCCGGCGGTTCGGCTTGGCCGTCGATGTCATCGACACCGAATGGGGCGAGGGCGCGCCGGCCGAGGAATATCAGCGGCGGCTCGAGGCGGACAAAGCGCACAAGATCAAGGCCGTCCTAGTCTGCCATAACGAAACCGCGACCGGCGTCACCAGCGACGTATTCGCCATCCGCAAGGCGCTCGACGCGGCCAAGCATCCGGCGCTGCTCTTCGTCGACGGCGTGAGCTCGATCGCCAGCATCGATTTCCGCATGGACGAGTGGGGCGCCGACATCGTCGTGTCGGGCTCGCAGAAAGGCTTCATGTTGCCGCCCGGCCTCGCCATCGTCGGCGTCAGCCAGAAGGCGCTCGAGGTGCACAAGAAGGCGCAGCTGCCGCGCTGCTTCTTCGACTATTCCGACATGATCAAGACCAACAAGGACGGCTATTTCCCGTACACGCCGGCCACCACCTTGTTGCACGGTTTGCGCGCCTCGCTCGACATGCTGTTCGCCGAGGGCCTCGAGAACGTCTTCGCCCGCCACCATCGGCTGGCGGAAGCGGTCCGCCACGGCGTCGCGGCCTGGGGCCTGACGCTCTGCGCCAAGGACCCGAAATGGTACTCCGACACGGTGTCGGCAGTCTGCGTGCCCAAGTCCTTCAACAGCGACGACGTGATCAAGACCGCGTATCACCGCTATCAGGTGTCGCTCGGCACCGGCCTGTCGAAGGTTGCAGGCCGCGTCTTCCGCATCGGCCATCTCGGCCACGTCAACGAGATCATGGTGTTGCAAGGACTCGCCGGCGCCGAGATGGCGCTGCGTGACGTCGGCGTCCAGATCCAACCCGGGTCGGGTGTTGGCGCGGCCGAGGAGCACATCCGAGCGACGGCGCCGAAGCTCAAATTGGGCAAAGTCGCCTGAGATCCAAAGCCGGAGGGGCGGCCATGCGGATCTGCATTTATGGTGCCGGTGCCATCGGCGGCTATCTCGCCGCCGGCCTGAGCACGGTCGAAGGTGTCGAGCTCTCGCTCGTCGCACGTGGCCCGCATTTGGCGAAGATTCAGCAGTCGGGTTTGAAGCTGCTGATCGACGGCGAAGAGCGGGTCTGTCACCCGATCGCGACCAACGATCCCGCGAGCCTCGGGCCGCAGGATTACATCATCATCGGTCTCAAGGCGCATCAGGCATGGGAGACCGCCGAACAAACGCGCGTGCTTTTCGGCAAAGACACTGCGGTAGTGACCTGCCAGAACGGCGTGCCGTGGTGGTACGGCTATGGCCTCCCGGGCTTCGAAAACGTGCGGCTGCAGAGTGTCGATCCTGGCAATCGGCAGTGGAATGCCATCGGACCGGAGCGCGCGATCGGTTGCGTCGTCTATCCGGCGACCGACATCGTCAGCCCTGGTGTCGTGCGCCACACCTACGGCGATAAGTTCTCGCTCGGCGAGCCGGACGGCAGCAAGTCCGAGCGCTGCCGCAAGCTTTCCGAGGTTCTCGAAGCCGGCGGTTTCGACGCGCCGGTGCTCGACGACGTCCGCAGCGAGATCTGGCTCAAGCTGTGGGGCAATCTGTGTTTCAACCCGATCAGCGCGTTGACCCGTGCGACGCTCGATATCGTCGCCACCCAGCCCGATTTGCGCGCGCTGTCGGTCAAGATGATGACCGAGGCGCAAGCGATCGCGACCCGGTTCGGCGCGACGTTCCGCGTCGACATCGAACGCCGGATCAACGGCGCGGCGCGCGTCGGCGCCCACCGCACCTCGATGCTGCAGGACCTCGAAGGCGGTCGGCCGCTCGAAATTGATGCGTTGCTGACTGCGGTTCAGGAGATGGGCCGCTTGGTCGAGGTCCAGACGCCTTATATCGACGTCGTGCTGGGCTTGGTGCAGCAGCTCGGCCGCTCGCTGGCAATTTACCCGGCCTTCCGGACGGCCGCCGCCGATGTTGCACAACCCCCCCTAATGGTCGGAACATAGGGGGATGTCGCCCGACACCGCGTCGAAGTCATCGCCCACCATCGTCTTCCTCGACCGTAATACGATGGGGCCGGCTGTCCGCGTGAGCCGGCCGCGTTTCGATCACGAATGGGTCGAATACGGCACCAGCACACCGGAGCAGGTCGGCGAAAGGTTGGCCCGCGCCACGATCGCCGTCACCAACAAAGCACCGATCCGCGCGCACGATCTCGCCAAGCTGCCGAAGCTGAAGATGATCGCCATCGCGGCCACTGGCTACGACGTCGTTGACGTCGCCGCCTGCCGCGAGCGCGGCATCATCGTCTCCAACGTGCGCGGCTATGCGATCAACACGGTGGCCGAGCACGCCTTCGCGCTCATCCTGGCGCTGCGGCGCGGGATCGTCGGCTTCCGGCAGGACGTCATCAACGGCGAGTGGCAGAAGGCGGGTCAGTTCTGCTTCTTCAACCACCCCATCCATGAGCTTGCGGGCAGCACGCTCGGCGTCATGGGCGAAGGCATCATCGGCCAGTCGGTCGCCCGCCTCGGTCAGGCCTTCGGCATGAAGACCCTGTTCGCGGCGCACAAGGGCGTTCAGGGGCTAGGGCCGCTCTACACGCCCTTCGAAGAAGTGCTGGAGACGAGCGACGTCATCACCCTGCATTGTCCGTTGATGCCGAGCACGCGCAACATGCTCGGCATGGCGGAGTTCCGCAAAATGAAAAAGCGGCCGCTCCTGGTCAATACCGCGCGCGGTGGCTTGGTGGTCGAAGCCGACGTCGTAAAGGCGTTGGACGAAGGCCTGCTGTCCGGCATCGGGTTCGATTGCCTGACGTCGGAGCCGCCGCCGCCGGATCACCCGTTCAACGCGATCCTCGGCCGACCGAATGTCATCGTGACGCCGCACGTCAGCTGGGCCAGCGACGAGGCGATGCAGGTGTTGTGGAATCAGGTCGTGGGTCATATCGAGAACTTCCACGCGGGCCAGCCGTCCAACGTCGTTGGGGTCTGAACGGCCGATGAAGGAGCGCTGAGAGCCGAAGACGACGCCGGGAAGGAGCACGCATGCAGCTGCACGAATTCCAAGCCAAGGACCTCCTGCGTCGTTATCGGGTCGATACTCCTCCGGGCCAAATCGCGCTGACGCCCGACGAAGCCGCCGCCGCCGCGCGCCAAATCGGATCGGAATCCCTTTTCGTCAAGGCGCAGATCCTTGCCGGCAGCCGCGCCGCTGCGGGTGGCGTCCGTGCAGTGCGCTCGCCGTCGGGCGCGCGGGCCGCCGCAGCCGAATTGCTCGGTCACAAGCTGGTGACGTCGCAGACCGGCCCGGCCGGTCAAATCGTGAAACGCGTTCTGGTCGAGGCCGGCGTCGCCGCCGCGCAAGAGTTCTACGTGGCATTGCGCGTCGATCCGGCCGTCGGCGCGATCACGGCGATCGCCGGCGCCCATCGGCCCGACATCGAGCAATACCTTGCTGCCGGTGCACCGGATTTTCCGACCGTGGCACTGGACATCGCTGGCGAGCGACGGCCGGGCGACATTGCTGATTTCTGCGGCCGGCTCGGCCTAGCTGGCGATGCCGTGGACAAGTTCGGTGCGCTGATCCGCCAACTCCACCGTGCCTTCGTCGAGCTCGACGCGTCGCTGATCGAGATCAACCCCCTCATTCGGACGGCGGCCGGCGAACTCGTCGCGGCCGATGCCAAGGTCACGCTCGACGACAATGCGATCTTCCGCCACGCCGAAACCGATCAGTTGCGCAGCGAGGATGACGTCGACCTCGTCCAGCTTCAGGCGCAACGCCATCAGATCAACTACGTGCAGATGGACGGCAATATCGGCATCGTCGTGAACGGTGCCGGATTGGGGCTGGCGACCCTCGACATGGTTCAGGCCGCCGGCGGCGTGCCGGCGAATTTCATGGATATCCGCACGACCGCGAAAAGCCTCGATATCGCGCACGGCGTCGGCATGATCCTCGACAATCCGCGCGCCAAGGTCCTGTTGGTCAACGTCTATGGCGGCGGCATGCAGGCCTGCGATACGGTGGTCGACGGCCTTGCCATCGCGTTCCGCAAGAGCGGGCGCGTCATGCCGATGGTGCTGCGCATCACCGGCAACAACGAGAATTTCGCCCGTATGCGGCTCGCCAACTTCAACCTGCCGAAGACCGAATGCGCCGACATGTGGCAAGCGGCGACGCGCGCGGTGGCGATCGCGCAAGGGAAGGCCTGATGGCGGCCCTGATCGATAAAGAGACGCGGCTGCTGTGCCAAGGCATGACGGGCTGGGCCGGCACCTTTCACACCGACCGTATGGTCCAATACGGCACGGCCGTTGTCGCCGGTGTCACGCCCGGCAAGGGCGGCACGACCCATCTCGGCGTGCCGGTCTTCGACGCCGTCGCCGAGGCGAAACAGGCGACCGGCGCCAACGCCAGCATCGTTTTCGTGCCGCCGGCGAACGCTGGCCGCGCGATGCTCGAAGCGATCGAGGCCGAGATGCCGCTGGTCGTCGTCGTCACGGAACGCGTTCCGGTGCTCGACATGGTGCGGGTCCGGCAGGCGCTGGTCGGCTCGCGCACGCGGCTCATCGGGCCGAATTCGCAGGGCATTTTGGCGCCCGAAATCTGCAAGATCGGTGTCATGGCGACGGATCGCGCCCGGCGCGGCCCGATCGGCGTTGCCTCGCGGTCGGCGACGCTGACCAGCGAAGTCGTCAGCCAGCTCACTGCCGCTGGTCTGGGCCAGTCGACGACGGTTGGCATTGGCGGCGATCCCGTCCACGGTATCGGGTTCGCCGAATGTCTCGATCTTTTCTTCAAGGATCCCGATACCGAAGGCGTGGTCCTGGTCGGCGAGATCGGCGGTGCCGAGGAACAGGAGGCGGCGCGCTACATCCGCGAGAGCGGCCTGAAAAAGCCGGTGGTGGCCTTGATCGTCGGCCGTGCGGCGCCGGCGCAATGCCGCATGGGCCATGCCGGCGCCTTGACCGCGCAGCCGTCCGACGATGCTGACAGCAAGATCAAGACGCTACAGGACGTCGGCGTCATCATCGCGCCGAGCGCGCACCTGGTCGGTGCAACGATGTCCGAGGCGTTCGCCCGGCGCGCCGCGTGACGCGCGCAGCACAACACGGAGCCGTCGCCCGACCATGAGTTTCGATGCGGACCAATTCGCGCGCGATCTCGCGCGCGACGCTGCCGATGCCATTGTTTACGCCGACAACGACGGCGTCATCCGATTCTGGAACACCGGCGCGGCGCGCATCTTCGGGTATGCCGCGGCCGAGGCGGTTGGACAGTCGCTCGACATCATCATTCCGGCCAATCTGCGCCAGCGTCATTGGGACGGGTATAACGCGACGATGCAGACCGGCCGCACGCGTTATGGCGCCGGCGATATGCTCGCGGTGCCGGCGTTGCGCAAGGATGGTGCCCGCATCTCGGTCGAGTTCACGATCGTGCCGTTCCACGACGGCGCTGGCCGCATGATCGGCATCGCCGCGATCATGCGCGACGTCACCAAGCGCTTCGAGGAAATGAAGGCGCTGCGCGCGCAGCTCCATCAACATCAACGCAGCCCGGGCGCTTAAAACTGCCGGAAAATCGCCGTTAGCGGCCCAAAACAGGGCCTGCGAGCGTCGTCGGCGTCGCGTGGCCGAAGGCGTTGCTTTCGGTCGTGGCCTGCGGATAAATAGCCGAACGACACGCACCAATCGGCCGGCGCAAGTCCGGTCGCTATCATAAACGAAAATTCATAGAGGGAGAGCGCATCGTGGCCCAACGCAAGAAAACTTCCGTTTCACGCCGCCATGTCCTGCAAGGTGCCGCTGCTGCTGCCGGCGCGTTGCCGCTGATTCATGTGCCAGGTGCCTTCGCGGCCGACGAGTCGATCGGCAATTGGCCGGAAGGCGCCAAAGGACCGTCTGTCTTCGTTGGCGTCACGGTGCCGCTGACCGGCGCCTATTCGGCCGACGGCCACGATCTCCAGAAGGGCTATGACCTCGTCATCGAACACTTGAACGAGGGCACCGGTTTGGTCCCGCACGTTCCCTCGCTCAAGGGTAAGAAAGGCGTGCTCGGCAAGAAGATCGAATACAAGGTCGCCGATACCCAGACCCAGCCGAATCCATCGGTTCAGGCGCAGACCACCTTCATCACGCAGAACAAAGCGATCATGATCACCGGTTGCTTGGCAAGCAACACGGCGATCGCGCTCGAAAAGCTGGCTCAGCGCTACCGGGTGCTGAACATGGTCGGTTGCAGCGGCGCCAACGAGACCACCGGCGTCGATTGCCAGAAATATGCATTCCGCTCGCAGCCGTCGGCCTATATGGCGGCCAAGGCGCTGGTGCCGGCACTCGACAAAGCGATCGGCAAGAATAAGAAGGCGGTCTACCTGGTGCCCGATTACGCCTACGGCCACTCGGTCGAGCATTCGACCGGCGAGTTCACCGAGAAGGCGCTCGGTTGGAAATCGCTCGGCTCGCAAGTCTGCCCGGTCGGCACCACCGACTACAGCTCGTACTTGCTCAACATCGCCAACAGCGGCGCCGACGTTTTCGTCAACGTCGCCTTCGGTAACGATGCGGTCGCCTCATGCAAGCAGGCGAAGCAGTTCGGCATCCTCGACAAGATGAAGATGATCGTGCCGAACATTTCCGCCTTCCAGGGACAGGAACTCGGCCCCGAGATCATGGGCGGCGTCTACGGCACCCTGGATTTCTGGTGGACGCTGGCCGAGACCAATGCGATGGCCAAGGTCTTCGTCGACAGTTTCTATGCCAAGTATAAGTACCGGCCAAGCTGGCCGGCACATATCGCCTACACTCAGATGATGGTGTGGGCCGATGCCGTGACGCGGGCCAAGACGTTTGACCCGCGCAAGGTGATCGCGGAACTCGAGGCGGGCCACAAGCTGCAAATGCCGCTGGGCGAGATCTGGTACCGCAAGGAGGATCACCAGCAGGTGCGCGCGATACCGGTCGTTGTCGGCAAGACCAAGGCACAAATGCGCAACGACGAGGATTTCTTCCAGGTCGTCAATCTGACGCCGGGTCCGGAAGTCATGCCGCCGGACTTCCTCGGCTGCAAGATGCCGACCAGCGCCTGACGCGCCGATCGGTTGATTGATGAAGGTGCGGGAGAAGGGCGACCGTGATTAGTTGGCCGCTTTTCTTCTCGCAGGTGTTCAACGGGCTCACGCTCGGCGCGCTGTTAGTGCTCGTCGCCATGGGGCTGACGATCATCTTCGGCGCGCTGGGTGTGGTCAATTTCGCGCACGGCGCGTTGTATGGGCTCGGCGCTTACGCCGGCTACGTCACCTACCTGTATACCGATTCATTCGTTGTCGCGATGGGCGCCGGCGCTGCCTTTCTGCTCGTCGTCGGCATCGTCATCGAGCGCGGACTCATACGCCTTTATTATCAACGACCAGCGGAAGATCAGATTCTCGTCACCTTCGGTATCGCGATCGTTCTCGTCGAGGCCATGCGCGCGGCCTTCGGCGGTCTCGCCCGGAATATCCCGGCGCCGTCCTGGGCGGCCGGTATCGTCAACCTGCACGTCACGCTCTATCCAACCTATCGCATCGACGTGCTGGCGATCGTCGCGGTGGTGCTGGTCCTGCTCTATTTCGTCCTTTACCGGACACGGCTCGGCCTCATCGTGCGCGCGGGGATCGAAGACCAACTCATGGTCAACATTCTCGGCATCAACGTCACGCGCACCTTCCTGACGGTGTTCGGCTTGGGCGCGATGGCGGCCGGATTCGCCGGCGTCATCAATGCGCCGATCGTCACCGTGACGCCGGACATGGGCGCCGACATCCTGGTGCAATCCTTTGTCGTCGTTGTCATCGGCGGCGTCGGATCGTTCTGGGGCGCGGTGGCGGGCGGTTTGATCGCCGGCGAGATTCTGGCGCTCACGGCGATGATCCAGCCGGCCTATTCACAGGTCATGCTGTTCGCCGCGATGGCGCTGGTGCTGATTTTACGGCCGCAGGGACTGTTCGGGGTCGAGGGCCGGCAATGATCGTGCCCGCCGCGCGGCCAGCCGCGCTGGCCAAGCGCTTTGCGCCCGAGATCGCGCTCATCGCTGTTCTTGCGGTGTTACCGGCGATCCTGCCCCATATCGGCGGCACCTACGACATTGCCAACCGCATTCTCGACTGGGGCCTGTTTGGCCTCGGCTTCGATCTGCTGTTCGGCTTCACCGGACTGCTGTCGTTCGGGCAGGCGGCGTTTTACGGCGCCGGCGGCTTCGTCACCTGCTACCTTCTCGTCGCGCCGTTCACCAACAACGCGGTCGTGGCGTTGATCGTCGGCACCATCGCGGCGGCGATCTTCGGCGTGATCATCGGCTATCTGTCGCTGCGCCGCGCCGGTATCTATTTCGCGATGCTCACGCTTGCGTTCGGCGAGATGTTCTTCTTTCTCGATATCTCGCCACTTGCGCGTTGGACCGGCGGTGAAAATGGCATCGCGGGCGTGCCGGAACCAAGTCTCGGGTTCGGCCTCTTCACCATCGACATCAACGATCCCGGCGGCCTTTACTGGCTGCTCGTCGTCATCTTCGTCATCGGCTTCTGGCTGGCGCGTCGAATCATCGCCTCGCCCTTTGGCGCCGTCCTGCGTGCCATCCGGGAGAACACCGGGCGCACCGCGGCGGTCGGCCACGACGTGCCGAAGTATAAGCTCACAATCTTCGTCATCGCCGCTGCCTACGCCGGTCTTGCCGGCGGACTCCTGGGCCTGTTGCAGGGCTATATGCCGCCCGATGCGTTCTATCTCGACACCTCGGGACAGCTGGTGGTGCAGACCATTATCGGCGGCGCTGGAACGCTGATCGGGCCGCTGGTCGGCGCGGCGGTCTGGCTTTACCTCTACACGCTGTTACAGAACATCGCCGGCATCGGCGCGCTGTGGAAGATGATCCTTGGCATCATCTTCGTGCTGTTGGTGACGATTTTCCGGCGTGGCCTATGCGGCGGCGCGGTCGTGTTGTGGCGGCGATTGCGGGCGCGGCCGACGCCGGCATCGGCGCCCGTCGCCGTTGGCGTCGAGCCAGCGCGCGCCGCTCCCGAACCACGCCGCTCGACGCAGCGGCCGCCGCCGACCGGTCCGGTCGTGCTGGCGACGCGCAATCTCACCAAACGTTACGGCGGCTTGACCGCGGTCGACGACGTTTCCTTCGAGCTCCGCGAGGGCGAAATCCGCGCCGTGATCGGTCCCAACGGTGCCGGCAAATCGACGTTCTTCAACATGCTGGCGAACGTCATCCCGCCCACCTCGGGCACGATCGAATTCAAGGGCGACAACATCACCGGCCTGGGCGCGACGCTGGTCTGTCAGCGCGGTATCTCGAAAAGCTTCCAGATCAACCAGATCTTTCCGAGCCTGACGGTGCGTGACAATTTGCGGATCGCGGTGCTGGCGCGCGCCTACGGCAAGTTCCATCCAGCGATGCTGCGCGCGGTCGATCGCGACGCTGCGGTCAACGCGGGCATCGATGCGGCCGCCGCGTCGGTCCAGCTCGACGACCGGCTCGACACGCCGGCGGCCGAACTCGCTTACGGTGAAAAAAGGCGGCTTGAGATCGGCCTTGCGCTGGCGACGCAGCCGCAGATTCTCCTGCTCGACGAGCCGACTGCTGGCATGAGCCCGGCCGAGCGCGTCGACACGGTGCGCCTGCTGCGGCGGATCGCATCCGGCGTCACCATCGTCATCGTCGAACACGACATGGACGTGGTCTTCGGCTTGGCCGATCGCATCACTGTCTTGTTCAACGGCCGCAAGATCGCCGAGGATACGCCCGACGCCATTCAGGCCAATCCCGACGTGCGTGCGGCCTATCTTGGAAGCCCGGCGGCCCATGAGCCTGCTTGAAGTCGACGCGATCAACACCTACTACGGCGAGGCGCACGCGCTCTTCGACGTGTCGATGCGGATCGAGCCGCACGAGGTGGTGGCGCTGCTCGGCCGCAATGGCGCCGGCAAAACGACAACGCTGAAGACGATGATGGGCGTGATGGCGCCCAAATCCGGGGCGATCCGCTTCAACGGCCAGCCAATCGGCGGTTTGCCGCCCTACAAGATCGCGCGCCTGGGTTTACAGCTCGTGCCCGAAGAGCGACGGATCATCGGTGGATTGACCGTCGAGGAGAACATCGTCCTTGCCGGCTTGAGCGAACCGAAGCCGTGGCCGCCGCAGCGCGTCTACGAGATGTTCCCGCGCCTGGGCGAGCGCCGGCGCAGCCGCGGCCGCGAGCTATCGGGCGGCGAACAGCAGATGCTGGCGATCGCCCGGGCGCTCGTGCGCGAACCGCAATTGATCTTGCTCGACGAGCCGTTCGAAGGGCTCGCGCCGCTCATCGTCCAGGATTTGTTAGGCATCTGCCGCCGCCTGGCCGACGAGGGCCGCACCATCGTCATCGTCGAGCAGAACGTCGAGGCCGCCCTGTCGCTGTCGCACCGCTGCTACATCCTCAATAACGGCCATGTGGTCTACGAAGGGACGCCACGCGACCTGCGCGGCGATCCCGACTTCATGCACCGTCACCTCGGAATTTGAACGCATGCGCCGGCTGGCGGTCGAAGCGGTGGTGATCGGCGGCGGTGCGGCCGGCACCTTCGCTGCGCTCGAGTTGCGTCGTCGCGGCGTCAAGCCGCTGATCTTGTGCAAAGGACTCGTCGGCAAGAGCGGCGCGTCGATCTTCGCCGGTAATCTGGTGGTGCCGGGACGGCTGCTCGGCAATACCGAGCAACAGGCGCGCGATACCGCCGAGTTCCTGATCCGGATGCACAATCACTTCCTCATCGATCAGCATTACGCGCGCGCCGCCGGCGAATGGATCGAGCGGGAATATTATCCCGAGCTCGAACGCGCCGGACTTTACCTGCGGCGCGACGCTCGCGGCGCCATCGTCACCAACGATGGGCCGGTGCGCTGCATGGCCGCGCATTCGCAAGGCGAATCCGGCGTGCTGTTCATGGATCTACGGCGCAAGCAGGTGCTCCAGGCGGGTATTCCCTGGCTCGAAGAAACCGCCGCGACGGCGTTGCTGACCGGCGCCGACGGTGCGATCGCCGGCGTGATGGCGCTCGATTTGGCGCGGGGCGAGGTGGTGGCGATCGAAAGCCGCGCGGTGATCCTCGCCACCGGCTATGCCGACCGTTTCTATCCGCGTTCGACCGCGACGCGCGAGATGTCGGCCGATGGCATCGCGATGGCATGGCGTGCCGGCGCCGAGTTGATGAATCTCGAAATCCAATGGTGGCACACGAGCGACGTGCGTTTTCCGCTGTGCTGGCAGCGAACGCAGGTTTATCCCAATCCGATCATCGGCTCGTCGCATTCGGCGCGACTTTACAACGACGCCGGCGAACTGTTCTTCGACCAGGAAGCCGACGCGCCGGTCGCGATGGGGCCGTACACGATCCAGCTCAAGCGTTTGGCGAAGCAGGTGCTCGCCGGCAAGGCGCGCTTCGACGGCGGCTATTACAGCGGCTTCACCCATGTCGCCCCGGACACCGTCACGGCCTATACCGATTATGCCAAGGCCTTCGCCGCGGTCGGCAAGTCGGTGGCCGCCGACACCCTGGAAACCGCGTGCTCGGCGCATTATCGCCAAGGCGGCATCGTGGTCGATCCAGCGACCATGGCGACGCGCGTGCCCGGCCTCTATGTCGCGGGCGGCGTCGGCGGGCACAGCAACGGGCTGATCGCGCCGGTCACTTACGACGGCATGCTGGCGGCGGAGACGGTGGCGAACGATCTGCCGCGTCTTGGGCGCGCGGCGCTGTCCGAGGACAAGGCCGCGGCGGAAGAAGCGCGGTTGTTGGGATTGCGCCGGCCGCGGCCCGGCAACGGCGTGACGCCGGCACACGTCAAAAAGGCGCTGCGCAGTTTGATGGGCGAGAAGATGGGCTTCTTCAAGGATGCCGCGAGCATGAGCGACGCGCTGGCGGCGGTAACGCGCCTCCGTGAGGAAATGCTGCCGTCGATGGGCCTCGCGAATGTGACGCCGCGGCTCAACCACGCCTGGCTCGACGCCATCGACGTCGCCAACATGCTCGAAGTCGCGGCGCTCACTATCCGCGGCGCGCTCCATCGCACCGAAAGCCGCGGCCCGTTCTACCGTACCGATTTTCCTGACATGGACAACGAGCGCTGGCTGGTCAAGAACATCCTGACGCCGACCGCCAACGGCGACGTCGATTTCCGCACGGAACCTTACGACCTGCCGTTCTTCAAGCCGGATTTCGTTCGGCGGCCCAGTCTCGAGGTGGATTGGTAATGGCTGAACGGCCGCAAATTCCTGCCGGCGCGCGCAATCTGGGACGCGACGATACCGGCGACAGCCCGGCGGCGCGGCTCGCGCGACTTCGGGAAGGCGATACCGTCACCGCGCGAATTTTCCGTTTCGACCCGACGACCGACGCGGCGCCGCGCTTCGAGACCTATCGCGTGCCCTACACCAAATGGATGCGTGTGCTCGAAGTGCTGACCTTCGTCAGTGAGGAGCTCGGTGGCGACCTGGCGCATCGCTGGTTCTGCGCCAATCGGATGTGCGGCACCTGCGCCGTGCGCGTCAACGGCCGCGAGGTTCTGGCCTGCTGGGAACCGGTCGAACCCGAGATGACCATCGAGCCGTTGCGCAATGCGCCGATCGTACGCGACCTGGTGATCGACCGGTCGGGCTATGAGCAGCGGGTTGCCGGATTGACGCCGTGGCTCGAGCGCCGGGAGCCGTATCCCGGCTTTCCCGAGCCGCTGGCCCATCCGGCGATGGCGGCGGCGGATAAGTCGCTCGATTGCATTTCGTGCATGTGCTGTTTTTCCGCTTGTCCCGTTGTTGGTCTGGGTGACGAGACGCATTTCGCCGGCCCTGCGCCGCTGGTGCAGCTGGCGCGCGTCGCGCTCGATCCGCGCGATGGCATCGACCGCGGCCGTATCGCGCTTGAACGCGCCGCTGTGTTCGACTGCGTGTCTTGCTACAAGTGCGAAGAAGTTTGTCCGGTGTCGATACCGATTGTCACCGGTGCGATCGAGCCGCTGAAGGCACTTGCGTTCAAGAGCATGGCGCGCAAGAGCCGACATGCGCGGGTCTTTCTTTCGATCGTTCAGGCGCGCGGCCGCATCGATCCGTCGGCGTTGGTTCTGGGCGTGCAGCGCTTGGCGGCGCTACGGCATCCGCTCCGCGTTCTCAAGCTCTGGCGGCGTGGCAAGATCGACCCGCTCAGGACGTTGTTTGCCTTTCGCCTGCCGGACATCGCGCAGATCCGGCAAATCTTCGTCGCGGTGCGCGGAGGCCGGTCATGAGATTCGCGTATTATCCCGGCTGTTCGGCACAAAGTACGTGCAAGGAGCTGAACGCCGCGACGCACGTCGTCGCGGCCAACCTCGGGCTCGAACTCATCGAGCTGCCGTCGGCGGGCTGCACCGGCAGCCGCGAGCTGCGCGCCATCGATCTGGACCTGTTCCTGGCATTGAACGCGCGGTTGCTCGCGCTGGCCGAAGCCAACGGTTTGCCGCTGATGACCGTCTGTAACACCTGCACACTCAACTTCCTCGACGTGAACAAGATTCTGGCCGAAGAGCCGGAACGTCTGGTGGCGGTCAATGCCATCCTCGCCAAACAGGGGCTGCATTATCGCGGCACGACGCGGGTCAGCCACTTCCTTTGGATTCTGCTCGAAGATATCGGGGAGGCGCGGTTGCGCGAGCGGGTGGTGCGTCGGCTCTCTGGCCTGCGTGTCGCCGCGTTCTATGGCTGCCATATTACGCGGCCGCCGGCGCATTTCGGTTTCGTCGATTCACGGAATGCCCGCTCGATCGAGCGCATCAACGAAATTCTCGGTTGCGAGTCGATCGATTATAGCGGCCGCACCGAGTGCTGCGGTTTTCACACCGCCGCGCACGAGGAAAAAATCGCAATCAAGCTCACCGGCCGGCACATCAAGTCGGCAAGGGACAACGGCGCCGCCGCCATCGTCACGCCTTGTCCGCTGTGTCACACCGTGCTCGACACCTTCCAGGATCAGATGGAACGCGATCTCGGCACCGAACTCGGCATGCCGATTTTGCACCTGCCGCAGCTCGTCGGGCTTGCCATCGGCCTGACACCGGCACAGCTCGGCGTCGCCCACCACATGGTGCCGGTCGATTTGGCGTT
>DATEMD010000045.1:0-2226 GCA_035275845.1 Allostellaceae bacterium
TCGCCTATCTTCTCTGGGCGCGGCAGCGCCGCGTCATGGGCAAGGGCAGTCCGGAGGAGCATCGCGTCCGGCAGCTCGCGCGCCTGTTCGATTGCGAGCTGCCGCCGGCGCCGACAGTGTGGCTCGGCGCCCAGCATCGCGCGGCGGCCGATCGTCTGGTGCCGCCGGGCGCACCCGTGCTGGTGGTCGGTCCGGCGGCGAATTGGGAACGCAAGGAATGGCGCGCGACGCGCTTCGCCGAACTCGCGGCGCGGCTGACCGCGTCCAATGGGCCGTTGCCCGGCGCGCGCATCGTCGTGATGGCGGCAGCGCACGAACGCGCCCAGGCCGCGCCGCTGCTCGCGGCGCTGCCGTCCGGACGCGTGATCGATCTCGTCGGCAAAGTCGACCTGCTGACCGCCGCGGCGATCCTGCGCAATGCCGCGCTGTTCGTCGGCAACGACACCGGCCTCATGCACCTCGCCGCCGCTGCCGGCGCACCGACGCTCGGCCTGTTCGGACCGAGCAACGTCAAGGAATACGCGCCGTGGGGTCCGCGCGCGGCCTATGTCCACACGGCGCTATCCTATTGGGATCTCTATAAGCCCGGTTGGCATCTGACGCCGGCGGACAGCATGATGGATTCGCTCTCCGTCGACATGGCGGAAGAGGGCGCGCGCGGCCTGTTGCAGCGGATCAAAGGCGAGGCGGCGTAGCATGGCCGATATCGTGATGGCCGACGACGGCGTCGTCTTCGACGGCCGCACCGGCGCGAACGCACCGCTCGGCGGCGCCGAGGCGGCTTTCGTCTCGCTCGCCGAGGCGCTCGCGGCGCGCGGCCATCGCGTGCGTGCCTTCACCAACGGCGCGACCGCCGCCGCCCACAATGGCGTGACCTGGGCGCCGGTGATGAGCGCCATGCCGGATGCCGCCGACCTCTATATCGCCAATCGCGGCGACCGGCTGATCGGCCGCGTGCCCGGCGCGCGCACGCGCGTTTTCTGGGCGCACAATCCCGGCCGCTATCTGAAAAAGTGGCGTTACGTTCGCGCGCTGTGGCGCTGGCGGCCGATCATCGTCGCCATCGGCGACTATGCCGGTGGCACCGTGCCGCGCTGGTTGCCGCAACGTCGCACCATTGTCATTCCCTATGGCCTCGACAACGCGTTCCGCGGCGCCGACGAACGGCCGGTGCCGCCGCCGATCGCGATCTTCACCTCGAACCCGCTGCGCGGCCTTAATTGGCTGCTCGATCAATGGACGCAGCTCATCCAGCCGATGGTGCCCAGGGCCGAGCTGCGCATCTATGCGGGCCCGGCGGTGTACGGCGCCGCCGGCGACCGGCACGCCGCGGCGATGACGCAAATCCTCGATCGCGCCGCCGGCCTCGGCGATAAAGGCGTGCGGCCGTTGGCGCCGCTGCCGCGCGCGGCGCTGATCGAGGCGTTGCAGCAGGCGCGTGTCATGCTCTATCGCGGCGACCCGAACGAGACCTACTGCGCTGCCGTCGCCGAGGCACAGGCGCTCGGCGTGCCGGCGGTGGTCATGCCGCTTGGTTCGATGCCCGAACGCGTGGCGGACGGCGTCACCGGCGTGATCGCGCGCGACGACGATGCCTTCGCGGCCGCCGCAATTCGGCTGCTGACCGACGACATCGAATGGCAGCGGATGCACACGGCGGCGCTGACGCAGAAACGCGGCCTGTCGTGGGACGACGTCGCGGCCCGCTTCGAAGGCCTGATGCAATGACGCGGCTGCTACATCTCATGGCCGGCGCCGAGCATGGCGGCGCCGAGGCGTTTTTCACCCGGCTTACGATCGCCTTGCAGCGCGCCGGCCAGGAGCAGCGCGTCGCGCTCCGGCCGTATCCGGCGCGCGTCGCGGCGCTGAAAGCCGCCGGCATCGCGCCGGTCGAATTGCCGTTCCGCGGCGGCCTGTTCGATGCCGCAACGCCCCGCGGCCTGCGCGCGTTGATCGATGAGTACCGACCGCGCGTCGTGCTGAGCTGGATGAATCGGGCCACGTCGCTTTGCCCGCGCGGCGATTTCGTGCATGTTGCGCGGCTCGGAGGGTATTACGATTTGAAATACTATCGCGGCTGCGACCATCTGATTGCCAACACGCGCGGCATCGCGGCCTATCTCACGGAGAACGGCTGGAGCGCGGAGCGCGTGCACTACGTGCCGAATTTTCCGACCGTCGCGTCGGCGGCGGACGCACCGGCGCTGACCGACCAACGGCCGGACG
>DATEMD010000046.1:0-10050 GCA_035275845.1 Allostellaceae bacterium
TTTCGAAATGCCGCCCGACGGCCTCAACATCCGCTGGCCCGACACGCCGTTGAATCAGGAACGCCGTCTGCACGGACCCAAGATGGCGGCCGTCGCCGCGTTCGCGCGCGCGAACCCGTTGGATCGGCGGATCTTCGATCCGCCCAGCGCCCGCTTCGGACTGGTCGCCGCCGGCAAAGCCTATCTCGATCTGCGTCAGGCGCTCGACGATCTGGGATTGACCGAAGCGCGGTGCCTCGAGCTTGGCCTGCGGCTCTACAAAGTCGGCATGGTCTGGCCGCTTGAATCGGAGGGCGTGAAACGCTTCGCCGATGGGCTCGAGGAAATCTTCGTCGTCGAGGAGAAGCGCGGCTTCATCGAAGACCAGCTAATGCGCGCGCTCTACAACCTGGACGCCGCCCGCCGGCCGCGCATCGTCGGCAAGACCGACGAAGCCGGCGCGCCGCTGCTGCCGAGTGCCGGCGAACTGACGCCGACCATGGTGGCGCAGGCGCTGGTAACACGCCTGAAGCGGCTCGACGCGGCGACACCGGAAATCGAGCAGCGGCTCCAGCGCCTGCTGTCGTTCGAGGCCGTCGCCGAGACCGGCCACAAATCGGTACGCCTGCCCTATTTCTGCGCCGGCTGTCCGCACAACATTTCGACGCGCGTGCCGGAAGGCAGCCGCGCCCTTGCCGGTATCGGTTGCCATTTCATGGCGATCTGGATGCCGCGCGCGACCTCGACTTACAGCCACATGGGCGGCGAAGGCGCCGCCTGGATCGGCCAGGCGCCGTTCACCGAGGACAAGCACGTCTTTCAGAATCTCGGCGACGGCACCTATTCGCATTCCGGTTTGCTGGCGATCCGCGCCGCTGCCATCGCCGGCGTCAACATCACCTATAAGATTCTCTACAACGACGCCGTGGCGATGACCGGCGGCCAGCAAGTCGAAGGCCATTTGAGCGTCGGCCAGATCGCCCGCCAGGTTGCTGCCGAAGGCGCCAAGCAGATCGTCGTCGTCACCGACGAGCCCGACAAGTACCCGAGCGGCACCTTCGCCAACGATATTGCCGTGCGCCACCGCGACGAGCTCGATGCCGTTCAACGTGAGTTACGTGACATTGCCGGTCTAACCATCCTGATTTACGACCAGACCTGCGCGGCCGAGAAGCGCCGCCGCCGCAAGCGCGGCACCTATCCCGATCCGGCCAGGCGCGTGTTCATCAACGAGGCGGTGTGCGAAGGCTGCGGCGATTGCTCCGAGAAATCCAACTGCGTCGCGGTGAAGCCACTCGAAACCGAATTCGGCAGAAAACGAACCATCGATCAATCCAGCTGCAACAAGGATTTCTCCTGCCTCAAGGGCTTCTGCCCGAGCTTCGTCACCGTGCATGGCGGCGAACTGCGCCGGCTCGAAGCCAAGCACCGGCAACTGCGCTCGATCGCCGAGCATGTGGCCGCCTTGCCGCCGCCCGCGCCGAAGGAATTGGGTGAGCCCTACAGCATCCTGATCGCCGGTATCGGCGGCACCGGCGTCATCACCATTGGCGCGCTGCTCGGCATGGCCGCGCACATCGAAGGTAAGGGCTGCTCGGTGCTCGATTTCACCGGCCTTGCCCAGAAGAACGGCGCGGTTCTGAGTCATGTGCGCATCGCGCCGCGACCCGACGATCTCCACGCCGTACGCGTTGCCGCCGGGGGCGCCAATCTGGTGCTCGGCTGCGACATGGTGGTCGCGGCGAGCCCGACATCGCTGGCGCGGATCGAGCACGGCGTGACGCGCTGCGTCGTCAACAGCGACTATCAGCCGACGGCGGCTTTCGTCATGAATCCGGACGTCGATTTCGAGACCGCCGCGCTGACCAAGGCGATCAAGCATGCGGCCGGCGACGCCAACGCCGACTTCGTCGACGCCACCGGCATCGCCACCGCACTGCTGGGCGACAGCATCGCCGCCAATCTGTTCATGCTCGGTTACGCCGTACAGCGCGGTTTGGTGCCGCTGAGCGCGGCGGCGATCGAACGCGCCATCGAGCTGAACGGCGTCGCGGTCGAAATGAACAAACACGCGCTCGCCTGGGGCCGCCTGACCGCGCACGACCATGCGCGCGTCGCAGCGCTGGTGCATCCCGTCGCCGCGGAAGCACCGAAGCCGCCGAAGGGTCTCGGTCCGCTGGTCGAACGGCGCGCCACGTTCCTCGCCCGGTACCAGAACGCCGCCTACGCCGCGCGCTACCGCGACTTCGTCGGCGCGGTCGAACGCATCGAACGCGCGCGGCTGGGTCACGGTACGGCGCTCGCGGAGGCGGTCGCGGAAAATCTCTTCAAGCTGATGGCCTACAAGGACGAGTACGAAGTCGCGCGGCTCTATACCGACGGCACGTTCGTGAAGGAGCTGCGCCACCAATTTGCCGGCAACTATCGGCTCGAATTCCACTTGGCGCCGCCGACTTTCGCCAAGCGCGATCCCGCGACCGGCGAATTGCAAAAACGCGCGTTCGGGGCTTGGGCGTTCACCGCGTTCAAGGTTCTGGCGCGCCTCAAATTCCTGCGCGGCACCGTGTTCGATCCGTTCGGCCGCACGGCGGACCGGCGGATGGAGCGGCGCCTCATCGACGAATATCGCGTCGTCATCGACGAGCTGAGCGCGGCGCTGACGCCCGCCAATCACAATCTCGCCGTCGAGATCGCGCGCATCCCCGAGCGCATCCGCGGCTTCGGCCATGTCAAGGAGCGCGCGATTGCCGTCGCCAAGGCGCGCGAGGCGGCGCTGCTGGCGGCATTCCGCGCGCCGGCACCGGCCGCGCACGCGGCGGAATGACTTTGCGGCAGCGGCTTGGCGGGCTAATCTGCCGCCCTGGCCAGGAGCGCATGACCGCGTCACCGTCGTCGAAACGGCCCTATAGCCTTGAAGCCATCGCGGTGTTGGCGGGCACGCCTGACCTGCGCATGACGGTGTTCGCCGTCGGCGCAACCGATTTCAATCTGGTAGGTCAATCATGAATCGATCGCTGCGTTATTTCGTGCTCGGCGCCGGCTGCACTGTTCTCGTGGTTGCCGCTTTCGCGGCCGGCGTGACCATCGCCGCACCCGAACAGGGCGGCACGTCGAAGATGCTCGCGCTCTATACCGAGGTCTTCAACGAGGTGAAGGCGAACTACGTCAAGCCGGTGACCGACCAGAATCTGGTCGAAGGCAGCATCCAGGGCATGTTGTCGGCGCTCGACCCGCATTCGAGCTACATGAACGCCAAAGAATTCAAGGACATGATGGTGCAGACGCGGGGCGAGTTCGGCGGCCTCGGCATGCAGGTGACGATGGACGACGGCGCGGTGAAGGTGGTGTCGCCGATCGACGACACGCCCGCTGCCAAGGCCGGCGTCATGCCGGGCGACTTGATCGTTGCCATCGACCGCGCACCGGTGAGCGAAATGACGCTGTCGCAAGCGGTCGACAAGCTGCGCGGCCCGATCGGCAGCCACGTGACGCTGACCATGCGGCGCCAAGGCGTGCAACCCTTCGAACTGACGCTGACGCGCGCCGACATCAAGGTCGATCCAGTGAAGTCGCGCCTCGTCGACGACAATATCGGCTATATCCGCATCAGCACGTTCTCCGAACGCGCCGGCAGCGCGCTTGCAACGGCGGTCAAGGACCTAAACGCCAAGTCGAAGAACCATCTTGCCGGCGTCGTGCTCGACCTGCGCAACAACCCGGGCGGCTTGCTCGACGAAGCGGTGGCGGTCGCCAATACCTTCATTCCGAAAGGCGAGATCGTCTCCATCAAGGGTCGCATCGCCGCCGATACCCACAGCTTTAACGCCGAAGCGGGCAAGGACCTCGTTCCAGTCGACGTGCCGATGGTGGTGCTCGTCAATGGCGGCTCGGCATCGGCGTCCGAGATCGTCGCCGGCGCGCTGCAAGACACGCATCGGGCGGTGCTCATGGGCACGCGCTCGTTCGGCAAGGGATCGGTACAGACGATCCTGCCGGTCAAAGAGAGCGGTGGCGCCATTCGGCTCACCACGGCGCTCTACTACACGCCGTCGGGCCGTTCGATCCAAGGCACTGGCATCGAGCCCGACGTCATCGTGCCGCCGGCCAAGATCGAGAAGATCACGGTCGGTCCGGTGATCCGCGAGGAAGATCTCAAAGGCGCGCTGAAGAATCCCGACGGCAGTGCCGTCCCCGAGGCCGCGATCACTCCGGCAAAACCCGCCAACGACAACAAGTCGCCGGCGAAGCCTGCCGCCGCGCCGGGCGCTAGCCTGCCGGCAGGCGCCAAGCCGCTGCCGGTTCCAGCCAACGCGGCGCTCGAACCCAATCTGATCGGCACCGACAGCGACTATCAATTCGTGCGCGCGGTCGATCTGCTGCGTGGATTGGCGCTGTTCCGTACCGACGAGCATACCGCCGCGCGCTAAGCGCGGCGGACGCAGCGCGGAACGATCCGCGTCAGATGTGCGAAATGACCGCGCGAGCGGCGTTGGTAATGCTGACGTCGGTGGCCGTGGCGCTGATCGCCTCGGCGTACCACTGATCGACAGCCTGCGACAGCAGCAAGCTGCCGCGCTTGCGCAGGTCGGCGCCGATGATCGCTTCGAGCGAGCGCAGGCGGGCAAAGAGCTTGCGGGTCGCGGCCTTGCGGCGCTCCTCCGCCTGCTGCGCCAGGGCTTGGCGCGCGGGGCTTTCGCCTGGACGCGCGACGGCTGGCTTAGCCGCCGGCTTGGCATTCGTGGGTTTAGCGCCGAGCGGCGCCGCCGGACCGATCGGTCGGGCGAGCTGCCCCGGCAGCGGCCGCAGCGGCATACCCGGGCGTGGCGGCAATGGCAACGGTGTCGCCGGCTTCTTCAACGCAGCAACCTTCTTTGGCGGCGGCGCGGCCTTCTTTGCCGCCGGTTTCTTCTTGGGCGCGGCTTTGCTGCGTGTGGTCATTCATGCCCTCCGACGCGGGCGCGGCGCCCGCAAAATCCTTGTACTGCCCTGTGGGTCGAGCCAGAGAAACCAGCTAAATGCTTATACATTCTGGAAAATCCGGCATTTTGCCGGCTGCCCGAACGGTCCCCCGGTGCCCGTTGAGGTCCGGTTGTGTTTCATTATAAGTAGCTGAGCCGACGTACTATTTCCATAGCTCTGTGGATGAAGCCGGATCGACGCGTCGCCGCGCTATATAAAAGATGTAAAATCAGATAGTTATATAGTTATCCTCAGGTGAGGCGGCGATCGTCGATCACCCATCGGCTTGGTGCCCGCGGCTGGATTTGAACCAGCACTCCGGTTTCCCGGCACGGATTTTAAGTCCGTTGCGTCTACCGTTCCGCCACGCGGGCACAGCCTCGGCCGGAGGCATCCTATCAGCCCGAAACGGGCCTATTCGAGGGTGGGATTGCCACCTAAGCCCTTGACCATCGCCGCCACCTCGCCCGCCGCCTGGTCGAGCCGGGCCGGTTCACGACCGCGCAGCACGAGGCTCACCCAAAAGCCGCCGCCACGCCGAAACGCCGGGTAAGAGCCGATATCGAGGTCACGATAACGGTCCTGGATGGCGGCCAGTCCCTGCGCGACCGTCCCTTCCGGCAAGTCGCAGCCGACGGTCCGCGACAACACCGGTGCGCCGCCCTTGAGGGTCGGCTTGACGCCATCGAACATCGCCTGCATCACGCGCGGGATGCCGGCCATGACGTAGACGTTTTCCTTGCGGAACCCCGGCGCGCGCGACACGGGGTTGGGAATCAGCACCGCGCCCTCGGGCGCGTGGCACATCCGCAGCCGCGCCTCGTTCAAATCCTCGGGCTTGAACACCGCCTGGAAGATAGCGAGCGCTTCGGGATTGAGCGCGTTCTTCACGCCGAACGCCTTGGCGACGCAATCGGCGGTGATATCGTCGTGCGTCGGACCGATACCGCCCGTCGTGAAAACATAGTCATACTTGGCACGCAGCTCGTTCACCGTCGCGGCGATGGTATCGCAGACGTCGGGAATGACCCGTGCCTCCTTGAGCACGACGCCGACCTGCGCCAAGCCTTGCGCAATGTAGGCGAGATTGGTGTCCTGGGTGCGGCCCGACAGGATTTCATTGCCGATAACGAGAACGCAGGCGGTGTAGATCTTGCCTGGCGCGGCGGTATCGCTCATGCGTTTTCCTTAGCGCCAATCGCGCACCGGAGCAATCGACACCCACCCAAGGCCGCCGGCGTCATTCGTGCCGGTGCCGATGATGGATATCGGGATAATGCGGGTGGCTGTGCACCAGCCGCGCATGGGCGTGACGGTGGCTGTGCGGCTCGCCCGGCGGATCATCCGGCGCGTGCGCATGTTGATGATGCTCGTCGTGCCAATGCCAGTGCTCGTGCTCCATCGGCTCATGAACATGCTCGTGCTGATGCTGTTCGGTGAGATGCAGCGCGACACCCGCGGCCATCAGCACGGCGGCGATAAGGAATGTCGCCGTCACCGGTTCGCCGAAGCCGACGATCGCCACGGCCGCGCCGACGAAGGGCGCAATCGAAAAATAGGCCATGGTGCGCGCGGCGCCGAGCTCGCGCAGCGCGACGACGAACAGGCACAAGCTAACACCGTAGCCGAAAAAGCCGACAATGCCCGCGCCGGCGAGCGCCGCCGGCGACGGAAATTTGCCGTCGATCGACAGCGCGAAGCCGACGTTGACCGCGCCCGCCACCAAGCCCTTGATCGCGGTCAGCCGGACCGGATCGACGCCCGAAATCTTGCGGGTCAGATTGTCGTCGATCGACCACGCGAAGCATGCGGCGACGATCCACAAATTTTTCCAGTCGAAGCCGGCGTGGCCGTTCCACGACAGCACCACCCCGCCGGCAACCACGGCCGCCGCGCCGATGCCGATTCGCAAGTCGACGAACTCGTGGAAGACCAGCCAGGCGATCGCCAGCGCGAAAAAGCTTTCGAGATTGAGCAGCAGCGCCGCCGTCGCCGCCTGGGTTTCGGCGAGGCCGAGCATCAGCAGCACTGGACCACAGACGCCGCCGGCAAAAATCGTCGCGATCAGCCACGGCAGATCGGCCGCGCGCAACGGCGCGCCTTGCGATGTGCCGCGCCAACGCTGCCATCCCAGGACCACCGCAAGACCGATACCCGAGGCGAGATAGAGCAAGCCGGCAAGCAGCCACGGACTGACGGCGCCGAGCAGGGCTTTGGCCAACGGCGTGCTCGCGCCGAACAGCGCCGCCGCGCCGAGCGCGCAGGAAATCCCGCGGCCGAGGCCGCGAACCGAGATCATCGGCCGATGATACCGGCGGCGTCATCGCCTTGCGAGCGGGTCGCAAAGCGACTACCTATGGCGGCGTGATGAACGACCAACTGTCCCCTGCCCTGCGCGACCACGAGCCCGGCGAGCGCCGCATCCGCCTGCACGGACCGGACGATTTTGCGGGCATGCGCAAGGCCGGACGGCTGGCGGCGGAACTCCTCGATTACATCACGCCCTACGTCAAACCCGGCGTGACCACCGGCGAACTGGACCGGCTGTGCGAGAACTTCACGCGCGACCACGGCGCGAAATCGGGACCGCTCGGCTATCGTGAGTTTCCGCGCTCGATCTGCACGTCGGTCAACCACGTCGTCTGCCACGGCATTCCTGGCGACCGCGTCCTCGAGGACGGCGACATCCTCAACATCGACGTGACGCCGATCGTCGACGGCTGGTATGGCGACACCAGCCGCATGTTCCTGGTCGGCGACAAGATCAGCGTCAAGGCGGCGAAGCTGATCGATGTTACCTACGAGGCGATGATGCGCGGAATCGCCGTGGTCAAACCCGGCGCGACGTTGGGTGACATCGGTCATGCCATCCAGTCTTATGCCGAAGCCTTCCGCTTCTCGGTGGTGCGCGATTTTTGCGGCCACGGCGTCGGCAAGATCTTTCACGACGCGCCGTCGATCCTGCATTTCGGGCGGCCGGGCGAAGGCCTGGCGCTGCGCGAAGGCATGTTCTTCACCGTCGAGCCGATGATCAACGCCGGCCGCTATGAGGTGAAGATCCTGAACGACGGCTGGACCGCGGTGACCAAGGACAAGTCTCTGTCGGCGCAGTTCGAGCACACGGTCGGCGTGACCGCCACCGGCTGCGAAATCTTCACGCTCTCGCCCAAGGGCTGGCACAAACCGCCGTATACGCTATAGGCTTTGCCTTAGGACTCATCGCCAACGGGGGGAAGCGATGCGACCGTGGCAATCGATCATAGGCATCGTAGCTGTTGGACTGCTGCTGGCGGTCGTTGTCGGCGCGCCGTCAACCGCGCACGCGGAGCGCTGGTGGGGATCGGGCGACGTCTGCATGGATCTCGACAGCGTGCGTATCATCACCAACAACGGCACGCGGTACGTCGCCTTTCGGCAACAGCTGTGCAAGGGCAGCGGAATTCTCTGGTGGGCGGTCGCCGACAGCGACTGCGCGACCGCGCGCGGCAAGGACGCCAACACCGTCGACCTTTATGTGTACGACGCCGATGCGCGCCAATGGCGCACGGCCGACGAATTCTTCAACTTTCCCTCGCTCCACGAGGACGAACACGACAACGCCGGCGTCGCCTGCAACTGGGCGCACCCGCAGTTTCCCTGAAGACAGTCGCCGCGGCTAAACGCCGAGATGGCGATGCAGCACTTCCGGATGATCGCGCACCGCTTGCGCGCTCATCGCCTCGACCACGTGGCCATTGTTGATGACGTAAACCCGATCGGCGAGCGTCATCGCGGCGGTGACGTTCTGCTCGACGATCACCAGCGTTTGCCCGGCTTCGGCCAGCGTCCGGCATGTCGCCAGCAGATCGCGCACGATGATCGGCGCCAACCCCTCGAACGGCTCATCGAGCAAAATGATCTTAGGATTGCGCACCAGCGCGCGCGCGATCGCCAGCATCTGCTGCTCGCCGCCGGATAAATCGGTGCCGCGGCTGCGGCGGCGCTCGCGCAGCCGGGGAAAGACTTCCCAGATGCGGTCCAAAGGCCAGCGCGATTTCGCCGTCATGCCGGCCAGTATGAGATTCTCCTCAACCGACAACGTGCCGAAGATGCGGCGTTCCTCGGGCACAAGCTGAAGCCCGTGCGCCGCGATGGCATGCGACTTCAGGCCGTGGATCGGCACGCCGTCGAAGACGATGCGGCCGGCGCGCGGCCGCACCATTCCGATCAGGCTTTTGAGCGTGGTGCTCTTGCCGGCGCCGTTGCGGCCGAGCAACGCAACCACCTCGTTCTTGGCGACTTCGAGTGAAACGTCGAACAGGATATGGCTGTCGCCGTAATAGCTGTTGAGTTTCTCGACCTCGAGCAGCGCGCTCATGCCGCCACACCGCCGAGATAGGCTTCCTGAACGAAGCTGTTGCGCTGGATCTCCGCCGGCGTGCCTTCCGCCAACACTGCGCCTTCGTGCAGCACGGTGATACGCTCGGCGAGCTCGAAGATCGCATCCATGTCGTGGTCGACGACCACCAGCGTCCGGCCACGGCGGATGTTCTTCAGCAGCGTCACCGTCTCGGCCCGTTCGCGCGGGCTCATTCCCGCGAGCGGCTCGTCGAGCAGCAGCAGCGACGGCGACGATGCCAGCGCCAGGCCGATTTCGAGCCGCCGCTTCTCGCCATAGGCCAGACCCGAGACCGGCACGCCGGCGCGCGCCGTCAGGCCGACCAGAGCCAACGTGCTCTCGACCTGAGCGTCGAGACCCGGTACGCGTTCGATCCGCCGCAGGAAATCGAGCGAAAAGCGGCCGCGCCGTTCGGCCAGAGCCGCGATAACGACGTTGGCGCGCACGGTCAGCCGGTTGAAGAGCTGATTGACCTGATAGCTCTTGGTCAGGCCGAGTTGGCAGACCGAGGCGATATCCAGGCCGGTGATGTCGCGGCCGTGGAAGATGATATGCCCGGAGGTCGGCGGCAACTCGCAGGTGAGCATCTTGAAGAAGGTGCTCTTGCCGGCCCCGTTTGGTCCGATCACGCCGCGCAGTTCGCCCTGGTTGACCGAGAACTGGATGTCCCGATTGGCGACCAACCCGCCGAACGACTTGGTGATGCCGCGCGCTTCGAGCACCGGCCCCGAAAA
>DATEMD010000047.1:0-32903 GCA_035275845.1 Allostellaceae bacterium
GCCGAAGCGCTTTTTCGCTCCGGACTTGGTCTTGAGCTTGGGCATTTGATTGCCTTTCCGACCCGAATTGGGTTCGTTTTGCAGATTTAATGTTTGAGCGGCCAAGGCATGCCCGCAAGCCCGCCGCCCGGTTCGGCGCGGGTTATACAGTCCGAAGGCTGGAATGGCAAGCGACCGGGACGCGGCCTGCCGCAAGGCTATTTGGGCGACATCACCATCGTCATTTGGCGACCTTCGCTGCGCGGCGACTGTTCGATCTTCGCGACCTTGTCGAGGCCGTCTTTGACGCGCATCAGCACGACCATGCCGAGATCCTGGTGCGCCATCTCGCGGCCGCGGAAGCGCATGACGATCTTCACCTTGTCGCCTTCCTCGATGAATTTCAGCATCTGGCGCATCTTGACGTCGTAATCGTGGTCGTCGATGCCAGGCCGGAGCTTGATCTCCTTGACGTCGATGACCTTTTGTTTTTTGCGCGCTTCGTTTTTGCGCTTCTGCTCCTCGTACTTGAACTTGCCGAAGTCGAGGATCTTGCAGACCGGCGGGTTGGCTTGCGGCGCGATCTCGACCAGATCGAGACCGGCTTCTTGGGCGCGGGTCAGGGCTTCATGTCGGGTGACGACGCCCACCATGTTGCCACGTTCGTCGACGAGGCGCAGACGCGCCGCGGCGATCTCGTCGTTGACGCGAGGACCGTCATGCGCGGTCCCTCGATGCGCAACGGCGGGGGGTAGTCTAGGCGGTATGAAACACCTCCAACACGCTCCTTGCTTATCTAAGAAGTGGGCGCCGCGGATGGCACGGCTGCCTCGCCTTTCAATCTAGCGATGGCTTCGCCCAGCGCAAGGATTTCCTGCTCTTTTCCGCCCAACCGGCGCAGCGCAACGCTTTGGGTTTCGGCCTCGCGGGCACCTACGACCAGTAGCAGCGGCACCTTGGCAAGGCTGTGCTCGCGCACCTTGAGGTTGATCTTTTCGTTGCGCAGGTCGGCCGTCGCCCGCAGGCCGGCCTTGGTTAAGGCCTCGAGCACCGTCCCGGCATAGGTATCCGCGTCCGAGGTGATGGTCGCGACCACCGCTTGCACCGGCGCCAGCCACAGCGGGAAACGGCCGGCGTGCTGCTCGATCAGAATGGCGATGAAGCGCTCGAGCGAGCCGAGGATGGCGCGGTGCAACATCACCGGCCGATGACGCTGGCCGTCCTCGCCGATGTAATTCGCATCGAGCCGTTCGGGCAGGACGAAATCGACCTGCAACGTCCCGCATTGCCAATCACGGCCGATCGCGTCGCGCAGCACGAATTCGAGCTTGGGCCCGTAAAACGCGCCTTCGCCGGGATTGAGCGTGTACGGCAGCTTTGCCGCCTCGACCGCGGTCTTGAGCGCCGCTTCGGCCCGATCCCAGACCGCATCGTCGCCGGCGCGCTTGGCGGGCCGATCGGAAAATTTGACCGACACGTCCTCGAAGCCGAAATCGCGATAGACCGAACGCAACAGATCGCAGAACGCGACGCTTTCGGACGTGACCTGGTCCTCGGTGCAGAAGATGTGCGCGTCGTCCTGGGTGAAGGCGCGCACGCGCATGATGCCGTGCAAGGCGCCCGACGGCTCGTTGCGGTGGCATGCGCCGAATTCGGCCATGCGCAGCGGCAGCTCGCGATAGGAATGCAGATGCTGGCGATAGATCTGCACGTGACCGGGGCAATTCATCGGCTTGATCGCGAGCACGCGCTTGACGCCGGTTTCCTTGTCGGCGTTCTCGACGGTGAACATGTGCTCGCCGAATTTTTCCCAGTGGCCGGATTCCTCCCACAGCTTGCGGTCGATGAGCTGCGGCGTGCGCACCTCGACATAACCGGCGCGACCGAGCCGCATGCGGATGTAATTCTCGATCGCGCGATAGAGCGTCCAGCCTTTCGGGTGCCAGAAAACGCTGCCGGCCGCCTCTTCTTGCTGGTGGAAGAGATCGAGCTCGCGGCCGAGGCGACGATGGTCGCGCTTCTCGGCCTCTTCGAGCTGGAACAGGTACTGCTTCAGATCTTTCTCGTGCGCCCAGGCGGTGCCGTAGACGCGCTGGAGTTGCGCGTTGCGCGCATCGCCGCGCCAATAGGCACCGGCGACCTTGGTGAGCTTGAAGGCGTGACCGAGCTTGCCGGTCGACGGCAGATGCGGTCCCATGCAGAGATCGACGAAGCGGCCCTGGCGATAGAGGCTGATCGCCTCACGCGCCGGGATTTCATGGATCCACTCCGCCTTGTACTTCTCGCCCTGGTCGGCGAAGAACTGCACCGCCTTGTCGCGCTCCCACTCTTCGCGGGTGATCCCCTCGTCGCGATCGACGATCTCGTGCATGCGCTGCTCGATCTTCGCCAAATCCTCCGGCGTGAACGGCGTGTCGCGCGCGAAATCGTAGTAGAAGCCGGTGTCGGTCGCCGGACCGAACGTCACCTGGGTTTCGGGATAGAGCTCCTTCACCGCCTCAGCCATGACATGCGCCGCGTCGTGACGGATGATCTCGAGCGCCGGCGGCGAATCGCGTGTCAGGATGGCGATCTTGGCATCCTGCTTCACCGGCGCGGCCAGATCGCGGGGCGCGCCGTCGATCATGACCGCAAGGGCCGCCTTGGCGAGACCCGGACCGATCGCCTTGGCGATGTCGGCGCCGGTAACACCGCGCGGAAAGTGGCGCGCGGCGCCATCGGGCAGCGTGACCGTGATCGAATCGGCAGCTTTGGGTTCGGACATGGGCGCCGGTTTATCGCAAGGGAAGCGTGGCGGCAACCGCCTCTACCGGCAATTCGCCGAGATCGTCGCGGCGCAGAATCGTGACGCGCGCGCCGCGCGGCGCCGTCAATGCGGGATCGGACGCGGCGGAATAAAGCACGGTCGCCGGCGCACCGCCGGCGACGATCAGATGCATCGGACCGGTATCGTTGCCGACGGCGTAGACGCAGGCGCGACCGAGCGCCACCAGATCGCCGAAACCGGTACGGCCGATCAGATTGCGGACGGTCGGACAATCGCGCACGATCTCGCCGCCGGCAGCAACGTCGTCCGGACCGCCGATCAGGACCGGCGCGAGCCCGACGTTGGTCAAGAACGTCGCCAAACGCATGAAACGGCCCGCCGGCCAGCGCTTTTCCGGCCGATGCCGCGACCCGCCGGGCACCAGCAGGACGAACCGGTCCGGCAATTGGAACCGCGCGATGTCGGTGGCCGCCCACGACAGGTCCGGCGACGGCACCGTCGTGATTCCGGCCGTCGCCAGCTGATCGCGCTGACGGTCGATCGTGTGCATGCGGTCGCGATCGGGATTGGCGTGCGGATGCGACGCACCAGCGGCGATCCCGGACCATTGCGGATAGCGCGGCCATAGGAAATGGAAATACAGGCTGGAGCGATCCGACGTCTGCAAGTCATAGATGCGATCGAACGAGGCCGCGCGCAGTCGGCGCGCCAGACACGCCAGCGCCCAGGGACGCGCCCAGCCAGGCCGTTCGTCGATCCACACGTCGTCGAAATAAGGCGCGCGCCGGCCAAGCTCGACATAGGCGGGCGTCGTCAACAAGGTGATCCGCGCCTGCGGATGATGCGCGCGAATCGCCGCGGCCGGCCCCATAGCCTGGACAAAATCGCCCAGCGCGCCGAGCTTGATGACAAGGATCCGTTCGGTCACCGGCGGCGTCCGCTTAGGCGGCGACGGTTTCGGTGACTGGCGCCGGCTTGGCGCCCAAAAGTTCCTGATAAACGGCGATCGTGCGCGCCACCATCACCGCCGTGGTGAAGTTGGCGCGGACATGGGCGATCGCCCGGGCGGCGAGATGAGCGCGGCCTGGACCGTCGAGCGCCAGCGCGTCCGCGATCGCCCCGCTCAACGCATCGGCATCGTTCGGCGCGACCAACCATCCGGTCTGGCCGGGCACGACAGTCTCGATAGCGCCGCCGTGCGACGTTGCCACCACCGGCCGACCCATCGCCTGTGCCTCGACGATGACGCGGCCGAACCCTTCCGGCTCGGTCGAGGCCGACACGACAACGTCCGCCAACATATATGCCGCCGGCATGTCACGGCATTCGTCGAGGACGCGGAAGGTGACGTTCGACCCGGCGCGCCGGATCGCGCCGTCGAGCTGTGCGCGGTACTTGGGGCCGCCGCCGGCGCCGACAATCAGCGTATGGACGTGCGGCCGGTTGAGCCGCTTCATCGCCTCGATCAGGACGAAATGCCCTTTCCAGCGCGACAATCGGCCCGGCAGTATCACCACCGGCATGCCGTCAAGCAGGCGCCATTCCTGCGCCAGCCGGGCCATGCGTTCGGCGCTGATTTTTTCCGGATCGAAGCGGGCCACGTCGACGCCGCGGTGAATCACGCGCAAGCGCTCGCGCGGAATGCCATAGGTGGCGGCGGCGTGATCGGCGACAAAATTGGAATTGGCGATGACCAGCTCACCGCCGGCCATGACCGAGTTATAGCGCCGCTTGAGCCAGGACTTGCCGCCGTAGGCGTTGTGGAACGTGGTGAGGAAATGGACGCCGGCGTTCTCGGCGGCGGCGCGCGCACTCCACGCCGGCGCCCGTGAGCGCGCATGGACGATGTCGACTTCGTGCGTGCGGATGAGCGCCGCGAGCCGGCCGACATTGGCGTGCATGACGAACGGATTCTTCGACGCGAGCGGCAAGGTGAAATGCGTGGCGCCGGCGCGCTCGAGCTCGCGCGCCATCGGTCCGCCGGCGCTTGCCACTAGCGAACGCCAGCCAGCGGCCGCGAGCGCGGCGGCAACGTCGACCGTGCCGCGCTCAACGCCACCGGCGACAAGCGCGGGCAGAATCTGGAGGACGGTCGGGCGTCGTTTCGCGTCCGCAGCCCGAATGCTAGGCTCGGCGTCCTTCATGCAGCGTTCACCGGATCGACGATGGCCGAATTGCAAAACCTTCTGCCGTCCATCTTAACACGCGAGGACGGCGCGACAATCGCCTACCATCGCCGTCGCGGCCACGGCCCCGGCGTCGTTTTCCTTGGCGGATTCATGTCGGACATGACCGGCACCAAGGCGCTCGCGCTTGATCGCTTCTGCGAATCGCGCGGTCAGGCTTTCGTCCGCTTCGATTATTTCGGCCACGGCCAATCATCCGGCGTGTTCGCCGATGCGACAGTGAGCCGCTGGCGCGACGACGCGCTCGCCGTGTTCGATACGCTGACCGACGGCCCACAGATCCTGGTCGGATCGAGCTTCGGCGGCTGGATCATGCTGTTGCTCGCGGCCGCCCGGCCGCAGCGGATTAAGGCGCTGATCGGCATCGCCGCAGCCCCCGACGCGACCGAAGATCTGATGTGGGCTCAGTTTCCGCCCGATGTGCGCCAAGCCATTGAACGCGAAGGCGCCGCCCGGATTCCTTCCGCCTATGGCGAGCAGGGCTATCTCATTACGCGCAAGTTGATCGAGGATGGCCGCCGACACCTCATTATGCGATCGGCGATCCCGTTCGATGGACCGGTGCGCCTTTTGCACGGCATGCGCGACGATGACGTACCGTGGCAGCGCAGCCTGGCGGTCGCCGAACGCCTTGCCGCCGCCGACGTGCGGGTCACGCTGGTCAAGGACGGCGATCACCGCCTGTCGCGCGACGCCGATCTCGCATTGCTGATGCGAACGCTCACGGCGTTGCTCGACTAGAGATCAGTTGCGCAGGCTCGGCTTGAGCTCGAACCCGACGCCGAGACGATTGTAGGCGTTCATCGTCGCGATCACGAAGGTCAGGTCGGCGAATTCCTTGTCGGAAAAAGCGCGCTGGGTTTCTTCGCGCACCGTCGCGCTCGGCGGCTCGATGGCCTGCCGCGTCAATGCTTCGGCCCAGGCGAGCGCGGCGCGTTCGCGCGACGAAAAGAACGGCGCCTCGCGCCAGACCGTCATGTTGTAGAGCTTCTGCGGCTTCTCGCCGGCAGCCAGCAGATCGTGCGTATGGAGATCGACGCAATAGGCGCAGCCGTTGAGCTGTGAAATGCGCAGATAGATCAAGTCGACCAGCGTCGGTTCGATCGACGAATTGCGCACCAGTTTGTGCACGGCGCCGAGCGCGCGATAGGCGTCGCCGGCAAGCTCACGATAATTCGGATGTACCATCGGAAACTCCGTTGTGACGAAACGGCTCGACGCTAGAGGCGCCCGCCGACCGGCAGCAACCCGCAATGCGACAGCCCTGCCATGAGGCACGGTTGACCGACGGTACGGGCGCCCCGTCGCGTAGAATTGACCGGAATGCACGCGTGGCCACGGCAGAGTTGCGAGGGATAGGCGTTCGCCTTCTGGCATATGACCAACAGGGCCGGTATAGTGGGGAATCAATGTTAAACTATTGGCGCCAAGGGCGCTTTTCGGGCTTGCGCCGTATGGCAGTCATCGAAAAAGCGGGCCATCGCATCCGTCTTGTCGTGTGGTTGGGCGCGACCGCCGCAATCGTGCTTGTCGCCGCCGTCAGCTACGCCGTCCTGGCGCCGCCACGCGTTGCGACCGCACCGGCGCAGCCGCCGGTTCCGATCATGGTCGCCGCCGTGACGCAACAGCCGATGCCGGTGCGGATCGACACCATCGGCACCGTTCAAGCGATCGCCAACGTCGTCGTCAAATCGCGCGTCGACGGCTACATCACCGATGTCCTCATCAAGGACGGCCAGTTCGTCAAGACTGGCGAGGTGATGTTCAAGCTCGACGATCGCGCGGCGCGCGCGCAGCTCGCGCAGATGAAAGCGCAACTTGAAAATGCCAAGCGCGATGTGGCGCGTTACAAGCCGCTGGTGTCGCAGGCGTTCGTCTCGCGGCAGGTTTACGACACCGCGGTGGCGAACCAACAGGCGCTACAAGCGCAGGTCGACGATCTCCAGGCGCAACTGAGCTATTACACGATCGTTGCGCCGATCGACGGCCGCGCCGGCACCATCAACATCAAGGCCGGCAACAGCATCAAGGCCAATGACCTGCCGTTCGTCACGATCAACCAAATCTCGCCGATCTATGTCGGCTTCACCTTGCCGCAAGCGGAATTGCCCGGCCTGCGCGACGCCATGGCGAAAGGGCCGGTGGCGGTCCAAGTGAAGCCGAGCGGCGACGGCGGCGACGCGATCGCCGGCACGCTTGCCTTCTTCGACAACACCGTCGACGTCAATTCCGGCACGATCGCGGCGAAGGCCGCCTTCGACAACTCACAGCAGCGCCTCTGGCCCGGACAGTTCGTCAACGTCTCGGTGACCGAGCGGATCGATCCCAACGCGCTCACCGTGCCGGCGTCGGCCGTGCTCGTCGGTCAGAACGCCACCTATGTCTACGTGATCAAGGACGGCGGCGTCGCGCACATGCAGCCGGTGACGGTCGCGCGCACCATCGACGGCGTCAGCGTCATCAGCGCCGGGCTCGCCGCCAACGATCAAGTCGCGACCGACGGTCAGCTGCGCCTGACCAACGGCAGCAAGGTCGAAATCCGCCATCCCGGAGCGAAACCGGACTCGCCGTCATGACGTTGCCGGAGACCTGCATACGTCGTCCGGTGATGACGACGTTGCTGATGATGGCCTTCGTGATCTTCGGCTTGTTCGGCTACCGGCTGCTGCCGGTGGCGGCGATTCCGCAGGTCGATTTTCCCACCATCGTGGTTGCGGCGCAGCTGCCGGGTGCGTCGCCGGAGACCATGGCGTCGTCGGTAGCGACGCCATTGGAACGACAGTTTTCCACGATCGCCGGCCTCGATTCGATGGTGTCGACCTCGGGCCAAGGGGTCACCAGCATCACGATGCAGTTCGATCTCGGCCGCAATATCGACGGCGCGGCGCTCGACGTGCAGGCGGCGATGACCACCGCGGCCAAGAAGCTGCCGGTCGAGATGACGACGCCGCCGAGCTTCCAGAAGGTCAACCCGGCCGATCTGTCCGTCATCCTGCTGGCCCTGCATTCGGACATGTTGCCGCTGTCGATGCTCGACGAATACGCCGAGACGATGATGGCCGAGCGCATCTCGACCTTGCCCGGCGTCGCGCTGGTCAACGTCTTCGGCGCCGCGAAATACGCGCTCCGCGTCCAGGCCAATCCCGAGGCGCTGGCGGCCAAGGGCCTGACGTTGCAGGACGTCCAAGACGCCGTCGCGGCGGCCAATTCCAACACGCCGGTCGGCACGCTCATGGGAACCGACCAGAGCTTCACGCTGCAAATGAAGCAGCATCACCGCGCAGCCGACTTCAAGCCGATCATCATCGCCTATCGTGACGGTGCGCCGGTGCGGCTCCAGGATGTCGCCACGGTCGCCGATAGCGTCGAAAACGACCAGGTCGCCGCCTGGTACAACGGTCACCGTTCGATCATCCTCGGCATCCAGAAACAGCCCGACGCCAACACCATCGAGGTCGTGGATTCGATCAAGCGGCTGCTGCCCGTGTTCGAGGCGCAGCTGCCGGCGGCCGCCAAGCTCAACGTGATGGCCGACCGCTCGGTGTCGATCCGCAATTCGGTCAACGACGTCCAGTTCACGCTGATGCTGACGGCGTTCCTGGTCGTGCTGGTGATCTATCTGTTCCTGCGCAACGCAACCGCAACGATCATCCCGGCGCTCGCGTTGCCGGTCTCGATCATCGGTACCTTCGCCGGCATGTACGTCATGGGCTACAGCATCGACAATTTGTCGCTGCTGGCGCTGACGCTATCCGTTGGCTTCGTCGTCGACGACGCCATCGTCATGCTCGAGAACATCGTGCGCCATATCGAACGCGGCGAGCGCGTGATGGACGCCGCCTTCCGCGGCGCGCGTGAGATCGGATTCACCATCATATCGATCACCTTCTCGCTCGTGGCGGTGTTCATACCGGTGCTGTTCATGGGCGGCGTGGTCGGCCGCGTCTTCCGCGAATTCGCCGTCACCATCAGCATGACCATCCTGATCTCGGGCCTGGTGTCGCTGACGCTGACGCCGATGCTGTGCTCGCGGCTGCTGAAGCCGCATCGCGACGGCGAGAAGCAATTCATCGTGCTGCGCTGGTCCGAAGCGGGATTCGAAAAACTGCGCGCCGGCTACGAATGGATGCTGATACGCGTGATGCGGCAACGGCGCATCGTGCTCGGCATCACCATCCTGTCGATCATCTTGAGCGCGGCGCTGTTCACGGTCGTGCCCAAGGGGTTCTTCCCCAGCGTCGATACCGGCTATCTGTTCGCCTTCACCGAAGGACCGGAGGATGCGTCGTTCCAGTCGATGGTCGACCATCAGCAGATCGTCGCCAAGATCATCAGCGACGACCCCAACGTCTCGGACGTCAGCTCGATCATCGGCGCGACGAATTTCAGCCCCGCGCTCAACAATGGCCGACTCTTCATCCAGTTGAAGCCGCACAGCGAGCGCGGCCTGACCGCCGACGAGGTCATCCAGGAGTTGCGGCCCAAGCTGGCGACGGTGCCCGGCATGCGGACGTTCCTGCAAAGCTTGCAAGACATCCGGCTCGGCGGCCGCCTGTCCAAGAGCACCTATCAATACACGCTGCAGGACGCCGATACCGACGAGCTTTATCGCTACGCCACCGAAATGGAAGGCCGCATCGCGCATCTGCCGAACTTCCAGGACGTGAACTCGGACCTCGAGCTGCGCAACCGCCAGGCGATCGTCCATGTCGACACCGACAAGGCCGCTTCGCTCGGCATCACGATGGACCAGATCCGTAACACCTTTTACAGCGCCTTCGGCGCGCGACAGATCTCGACCATCTACGAACCGTCGGACGATTACGAAGTCATCCTCGAGCTCGACAAGCGCTTCCAGCAATCGCCGTCGGATCTGTCAAAAATCTACCTGAAGAGCGTCACGGGTCAGCCGGTGCCGCTCGGCGCGGTCGCGACGATCGCGTCCGGCGTCGGCCCTGTCACGGTCAACCACCAAGGGCAGCTGCCGTCGGTCACCATCTCGTTCAACCTGGCGCCAGGCGTGTCGCTCGGCACCGCCGTCAACGCGATCAGTCAGCTCGAACGACGGGTCAATCTGCCGGTTACGGTCAACACCGGCTTCCAGGGCAACGCCCAGGTCTTTCAGGCGGCGCTCAAGGGTCAGGGGCTGCTGCTGATGGCGGCCCTCTTGGTGATCTACATCGTGCTCGGCATTCTGTACGAGAGCTACATCCACCCGATCACGATTCTATCCGGCCTGCCGGCAGCCGGACTCGGTGCGCTCGGCACGCTGCTCGTGTTCCACGAGGATCTCAGCATCATCGCGATCATCGGCATCGTCATGTTGATCGGCATCGTCAAGAAGAACGCGATCATGATGATCGACTTCGCGCTCGAACGGCAGCGCGCCGGCGACGTCACCGCCGACCAAGCGATGTTCGAGGCCTGCCTGTTGCGGTTCCGGCCGATCATGATGACCACCATGGCCGCGATCATGGGCGGGTTGCCGATCGCCATCGGTTTCGGCGCCGGCTCCGAATTGCGCCGGCCGCTGGGCCTCGCCGTCGTTGGCGGCCTGATCGTGTCGCAGGCGCTGACGCTGTTCATCACGCCGGTGATCTACCTCTATCTCGAAAAGGTGCGGCTGTGGTTTGCGCCCGCCCAAGCCGCGCCGGCGTCCGCCCGCGGCGACACCGTCGATCGGGATCATGCGGCGCAGGCAGGCGAATAGGGCCGCACTTTTATTCGTTTTGCCGTTGCTGATCGGCGCCGCGCCGGTGCCGGTCATTCCGGTCTTGCCGCCGTCTGAGCGCTATGATTCCTGCTTGGCGGACACCCGGCGCGATCCCGCGGTGGCGCTCAAGGCCGCCGAAGATTGGCGCGCCCTCGGCGGCGGCTTTCCCGCCGAACACTGTGCGGCGATCGCCCTGATCGGGCTCAAGCGTTATGCCGAAGCGGCGCAGCGCCTCGAGGCGCTCGCCGCCCAGATGATGACCGAGCCGCCGGAACTGCGCGGCGACGCGCTCGATCAGGCGGGTCAGGCGTGGCTCCTCGCCGATCAGCTCGACCGCGCCAAGGCGGCATTCGATGCGGCGCTCAGCTTCGTGCCACATAACGCGGATTTCCTGGTCGACCGCTCGGAGGCGCTGGCCGACGGCGGCCACTATTGGGAGGCGATCGACGATCTCAATCGCGCGCTCGAAGCCGATCCCAAGAACGTCGATGCGCTGGTGTTCCGCGCTTCGGCCTATCGCCATGTCGGTGGCGCCGATGCGCTCGAGCTGGCGCAGGCCGACGCCACGCGTGCACTCGCGTTAGCGCCGAACTCGGTGCCGGGGCTGCTCGAGCGCGGCAACATCCGGCGCTTACGCGGCGACAGCGTCGGCGCCAAAGCCGATTGGCAGCGGGTGATCGCGCTCGCGCCCCAGTCGCAGGCGGCGCAATACGCGCGGGACAACCTGGCGCATATCGACGACAACCCGCTGCTGACCGGCAATCCGCCGCCGCACTGACCGGCGGGTCAGAAATCCAGATCGGCGTAGTGCTTCGGCGGCGGCGCGCCCGGGATGTGATCCGCCAACAGCGGCCGGAAGGCCGGACGCGACTTGACGCGGGCGTACCATTCCTTGGCCGGCTCGTGCGCGTCCCACGGCACATCGCCGAGATAATCGATGACCGAAAGATGGGCTGCCGCCGCGATGTCACCGAGCGAGAAATGATCGCCGGCGAGCCATCGCCGCCGCTCGGCGAGATAAGTGATGTATTCCAGATGATAGGTGAGATTGCCCTTCGCCGCGCGCAACACGGCCGAATCGGGCGTGCCGAAACCGAGGAACCGTTTCATGATCTTTTCGGTCACCAGGCCATCGGTCACTTCGCTGTTCATCTTATGGTCGAACCAGGCGGCGACGCGGCGAACTTCGGCACGATCGACCGCGTTCAGTCCGATCAGCAGCTTATCGCGATAGACCTCGTCGAGATATTCGGCGATCGGCCACGCGCCGGCCAGAACCGCGCCGTCCGGCTCGATCAGCACCGGCACGTCGCCAGCGGGGTTGAGCGCGAGGAATTCGGCACGCCGCTCCCAGGTCTTTTCGACCTTCATGGAGAATTCGAGTCCCTTCTCGGCGAGCACCAGACGAATGGCGCGTGAGAAGGGCGACAACCAGAGATGATAAAGGACGCGCATGCCCGCCTATGATAACGCGACCCGGCGCGCGCCGTCAGTTGCGGGCTGCGCCGGTCGAACCCGATGCGGCGTCAGAGCACTGCGGTGCCGGTGAAGCCGCCGTGCCGCCGAAACCGACTGAGGTAGGTCGGCAAAATCAGCTCGAGTGCCGTCGGTTCGATGCCGAGCGCGGCGAGGCCCGGCGCGCCGGACGCCGGCACCGAATCCCGTCGCAGCATGCGCACCTGGTCGCGGGTGAGCGGCGGTTGCGGTAGCAACTCGTTGAACAGCGCGAGCACCGTCGCGAGGCCGAACGGCACCGGCAGCAGAAGCCGGCGCCGATTGACCTCGCGCAAGATGAGCTCGAACAGCGCCCGCAGCGTTTCGATCTCCGTGCCGCCGAGCTCGTAGGTCCGGCCGGGTGCGTCTTCGCGATCGAGCGCGGCCGCCACCGCCGCCGCGACGTCACCCACGAACACCGGTGCGAAGCGCGTATGGCCACCGCCGATCAGCGGCAGCAGCGGCGACACGCGCGCCAGCGCCGCGAACCGATTGAAGAACGAATCTTCGGGTCCAAAGATCAGCGACGGCCGCAAAATCGTCGCGGTGGGAAACGCCGCGCGCACCGCCGCCTCGCCGGCCGCCTTCGAGCGACCATAGAGCGCCGGCGACGCCGAATCGGCGCCAAGCGCCGAGATATGCACGAAACGGCGAACACCGGCGGCGGCGGCAAGCGCCGCAAGATCGGCCGGCCCGGTTTCGTGCAGCGTGCGAAACCGTTGCGCGCCGCGTTGAAAGAGAATCCCGGCGGCATTGACCACGCCGTCCGCTCCCGCGAGGAGCGGCGCCAACCGGCCGCGATCGGCGATGTTGGCGTCGATCAACGCGATCTGGCCGACATCGCCCATCGGCCGGAGATAGCCGGCGGTACTCGCCGTGCGGCTGACCGCGGCAATCACCGCGCCTTCGGCTGCGAGATGCTTGACCACATAGCGCCCGACGAAGCCCGAAGCGCCGACAACGACAATACGCCGATACCGCATGATCTCTGCCCGCTGTTTGCGGCGCTGTTTTACAACAGCCGGGGGCACCAAGCGAGCCCGGCCGGAAGCCCCGGAAATACCGAGACTCATTGACAGAGCGGGACCGCATCTCTAAGTCACAGACCGATTGCCCAGGTGGCGGAATTGGTAGACGCGCTAGATTCAGGTTCTAGTGGCCGAAAGGTCGTGGAAGTTCGAGTCTTCTCCTGGGCACCATCGCATTCCCGCGCGACGCGGGCGGTTCCGACATGGCGAGGCCGATGAACATCCACCTGCATCGCGGCGATCTTCCGGCCGGTCTCGCTCTCGGCAAGGCGATTGCCGTTGACACCGAGACCATGGGCCTCGAACCGGCGCGCGACCGCCTGTGTCTCGTGCAGTTGTCGGCCGGCGACGGCCACAGCCACCTCGTGCAACTCGCCGCCGGACAATACGACGCGCCGCGATTGAAGGCGCTGCTCGCCGATCCCAAGGTTCTCAAGATTTTCCACTTCGCGCGTTTCGACCTGGCGATGATCGACCGCTATCTCGGCGTGCGCGCGACACCGGTCTATTGCACCAAGGTGGCGTCGAAACTGGCGCGGACTTTCACCGACCGTCACGGACTCAAAGATCTCTGCCGTGAGATCCTCGGCGTCGAATTGTCGAAGCAGCAGCAATCATCCGATTGGGGCGCCGCCGAATTGAGCGACGAGCAAAAACGTTACGCGTCTGCCGATGTCGAACATCTGCACGCGCTCAAAGCGCGGCTCGACGCCATGTTGGCCCGCGAGGGGCGCGCCGTACTGGCTCAAGCGTGCTTCGATTTCCTGCCGACGCGCGCGGCGCTCGATCTCGCGGGCTTTCCCGGCCCCGATCTTTTCGAGCATTGAAAGCAAGTTTTAACCGGGCCAAGCAAATAATGTGCCGTTCGTGCCCCGTTCCGTTGATTTCGGGGGATCGCGGGAGCATAGTGCGCCTATGATGAGGGGGAATGTCCGTTCCCGCGCCCCGGTCGTCAGTGTCGGAGACGCTCGCAACGGGAGAGAGTCGTTGCGCCGCACCATCGCTAAACCGAAAGAGTCGCCGGATATCGCCGTCGCCCGCCGCGTGCTCGACACCGAGATCGTCGGGCTCGAGGCGTTAGCGGCCGAACTCGACGCGAGTTTCGCCGAAGCCGTCGACAAACTGGCGTCGATCGCCGGCCGCGTCACCGTCACCGGCATGGGCAAGAGCGGCCATGTCGCGCGCAAGATCGCCTCGACCTTGGCGTCGACCGGCACGCCGGCGCAGTTCGTCCACCCCGCCGAGGCCAGCCACGGCGACCTTGGCATGCTCGCCGCCGGCGATGCCGTGTTGGCATTGTCGAACTCGGGCGAGACCAACGAGCTGGCCGACGTCCTCGCCCATGCGCGGCGCTTCACCTTGCCGCTGATCGCGATCACCGCGCGCGAGAACAGCGCGCTGGCCGAGGCCGCGGACGTGACGCTGCGCCTGCCGGCCGCGGCCGAAGCATGCTCGATGGGCCTGGCGCCGACGACGTCGACGACGATGATGATGGCGTTGGGCGACGCGCTGGCCGTGGCTTTGCTCGAACGCAAAGGCTTTTCGGCCGATGATTTCCAGCAGCTGCATCCCGGCGGCCGGCTTGGCCGCCGCCTGCTCAAGGTCGCCGACATCATGCACGAAGGTGCCGCGATGCCGCTGGTGCCGATCGAGACCGCAATGGCGGATGCGATCCTGGCGATGACCGCGAAAAGCTTCGGCTGCGTCGGCATCGTCGACGGCACCGGCCGCTTGGCCGGGGTCGTCACGGACGGCGACCTGCGCCGCCATATGGGCGACGGATTGCTCCGCGCCAACGTCGCCGCGGTGATGAGCCGCCGCCCGAAGATCATCCGGCCGCAGGCGCTCGCCGCCGAAGCGCTGGCCAAGATGAATCAGGACGCCATCACCAGTCTGTTCGTCGTCGACGCGGCCAATAAGCCGCTCGGTATCTTGCATATTCACGACTGCCTGCGCGCGGGGATCGCGTGAAAACGCAGATCGATCTGACGCAGGGGCGCCCGTCGGATCCCGAACGCAGCTCGGCTTCGCTACGCCGCTATAGCCGTTTCGTCGGCGTCGCCAAACGCATCCTGCCGGCGACCGCCCTGGCGCTGCTGTTGCTGGTCGCGATCTGGCCGCGGATCCAAGGCGCCATCGACCGCGTGCATTTCGCGCGGATGCCGAAGATCGACGTCAGCCAGGCACGCCAAGTGCGCATGATCGATCCGCGCTATTCCGGCGTCGATCGCGACAACCGGCCCTTCATCGTCACCGCCGACTCCGCCAGCCAGATGCCCAAAGTCGACGACGCGATCTCGCTCGATTCACCCAAGGCGGACCTGACGACCAACACCGGCAATTGGGACGAATTGACCGCCTATGTCGGCCTCTATCAGCCGCAGCAGCAGCAGCTCGACCTGTTCGGCAACGTCGAGCTCTATCAAGACAAAGGTAACGCGCTGCATTCCGACAGCGTCACCATCAACATGGCGCAAGGCACCGCGGTCAGTCACGACCCGGTCGAAGGCGACGGCACCTTCGGCCATGTCAAGGCGCAAGGGCTGCGCGTCCTCGACCGCGGTCAGACCATGATCTTCACCGGCCATGCGTCGCTCGACCTCAATGCGCGAGCGAAGGCGACGCCGTGAGTTTGCGGTTTGCGGTGGCTTTGCTGGTCGCGGCGGTCACCGCCGGCGTGACGCCGCCGCGCGCCATGGCGCAACTTGCCGGCGCGCAGGCCAGCGGCCGTCCGATCCACATCGAAGCCGACAACGGCATCGAATGGCAGCAGGCGCATAGCGTCTACATTGCGCGCGGCAACGCTTCCGCCACCCGCGGCAACGCAACCGTGACCGCCGACGTCCTCTACGCCTATTACCGGCCGGTCAACCAAGCCGCTGATCATCCGGCCGCAGCGAGCAAGGACACTCAACGCACGCAAAATCCGCTGCAAGGCGGATCGTCGACCGAGATCTATCGGATCGAGGCCCAGGGCCACGTCCACTTCGTCAATGGCGATCAGCAGGCGTTCGGCGAACACGGGGTTTACGACGTCGACCAAGCCGTCATGGTGCTTACCGGCAACGACCTGCGCATCGTGACGCCGGGCGAGACCATCACCGCACGTGATTCGCTCGAATGGTACGACAAGAAACAGATCGCCGTGGCGCGCGGCAACGCGCTAGTGATCCGCGGCGATCACCGGATGCGCGCCGACATTGCCACGGCCGACGTCGAGAAACAGGGCGACCAGCCAGCGCAAATCACTCGGATCAACGGCTATGGCAACGTGCTGATCTCCGCGCCGGGGCAGATCGCTCATGGCGACGAGGGTGTTTACAACGTCGGGCCGCAGGTCGCGACGCTGATCGGCAACGTCCGGCTGACCAAGGGCGACAACGAACTGCACGGCCAATACGGCGTTGTCGATCTGAAGAACAACGTGAGCGAGATTCTGGCCGCGCCGCCGAACCAGATCGCGACCGGCCCGACGCCGCGCGTCGAAGGCTTGCTGGTGCCGAACCACAAGCCGGCCGTCGGCGGCGGACAATAGCGCCATGAGCAAACCGACCGATCACCACCCGGCATCGGGTCACGCGGCACACAGCGCACACGCCCATCCGCAACAGGGGCATGCACCAGGCCGGCCACAGCATGCGGCGCCGGCATCGCGGCGTGACGCGACGCCGCGCCTCGTCGCTTCGAATGCAGGACTCGTGGCGACCAATCTCGGCAAGAGCTTCAAGAAACGTCCCGTGCTGCGCGCCGTCAGCGTCGGGGTTCAGCGCGGCGAGGCAGTCGGCCTGCTCGGACCGAACGGCGCCGGCAAGACGACATGCTTCTACATCATCACCGGCCTGGTGCGACCCGATGTCGGCACCATCGCGCTCGACGGCGAGGACATCACCGAACTGCCGATGTACCGCCGCGCCCGCCTCGGCATCGGCTACCTGCCGCAAGAGGCCTCGATCTTTCGCGGCCTGTCGGTCGAGCAAAACATTCGCGCGGTGCTCGAAGTCGCCGAGCCGGTGCCCGAGACGCGCGAAACCATGCTCGACGCGCTGCTCGCCGAATTCTCGATCACGCATCTACGCCGGGCGCCAGCGATGGCGTTGTCCGGCGGCGAACGGCGACGCGTCGAGATCGCGCGCGCGCTGGCGACACGGCCGAACTTCATCTTGCTCGACGAGCCACTGGCGGGCATTGACCCAATCGCCGTCAACGACATCCGCGATCTCGTCTCCCATTTGAAAGACCGCGGCATCGGCGTCTTGATCACCGACCACAATGTCCGCGAGACGCTCGAGATCGTCGATCGCGCCTACATTCTTCATCAGGGCCAAGTGCTGATGGAGGGCGCGCCCGACGAGATCGTGCGCGACGCGAACGTGCGGCGCGTTTACCTGGGCGAAAGGTTCAGCCTGTAGGTCTTCGCCATGGCCCTTACGCCGCGATTGGATCTCCGCCAGGGTCAAGCGCTCGTCATGACCCCGCAGCTGCAGCAGGCGATCAAACTGCTGCAGATGTCGAGCATCGAGCTCTCGGTCTACGTCGACAACGAGCTTGAGCAAAATCCGCTGCTCGAGCGCGACGAGACGCAAGACGAAGGCAATAGCGCAGAGCCGGCTGCGGCCGAAGGCGCCGCAACCGAGGCGCCGGCCGACGGCGAAGCGCCGCCGGACGAACGCCGTGACGCCGTTGCCGGCGCCGATACCGCCGACGCCGCCGAAACCTGGCACGAAGAAGCCGGGCGTGAAGGCGAAGGCAAACTCGATTACGCTGGCGACCCGGAAGCGTGGAACACGCGCAGCGGCACGGCCGCGGCCGACGGCTTGCCCGGACTCGACCAGACGCTGACCCGGCCGATCAGCCTGCGCGAGCACCTGCTGGAACAACTCGCGGTCGAGATCCACGATCCCGCCGACCGGGTGATCGGCAGCCACCTCATCGACCTGGTCGACGAGGCCGGCTATATCACCAGCGACTTCGCGGCCATCGCCGAGCTGCTGTCGTGCGACGTGGCGCGGGTCGAGAAGACCCTGACGCTGCTCCAGCGCTTCGATCCGGCCGGCATCTTCGCCCGCAATCTCGCCGAGTGCTTGGCGCTGCAACTCAAGGAGCGCGACCGCTTCGATCCGGCGATGCAGGCGCTGGTCGAGAACCTGCCCCTGCTCGCCAATCGCGATAAGCAACAGTTGATGCGTGTCTGTCGCGTCGACGCTGCCGACCTCGCGCAGATGGTCACCGAGATCAAGGCGCTCAATCCGAAACCCGGCCTCGCCTTCGACAAGGCGGCGGCCGAGATCGTGGTGCCCGACGTGTTGTTGCGCGCGCTGCCCGACGGCAGCTGGGCGGTGGAGCTCAACAGCGAGAGTCTGCCGCGCGTCCTGGTCAACAATCGCTATTACGCGGAAGTCAGCGGCGCCACCCGGGACAAGAAAGAGAAGGAATACCTCTCCGAGCGCTACCAATCGGCCAATTGGCTGGTCAAGGCGCTGCACCAGCGGGCGACCACAATCTTGAAAGTTTCGCGCGAGATCGTTCGCCAGCAGGACGGGTTCCTGCGCCACGGCGTGCAGCATCTGAAACCGCTGATCCTGCGCGACATCGCGTCCGCCATCGAGATGCACGAAAGCACCGTCAGCCGCGTCACCACCAACAAATACATCCTGACGCCGCGCGGGATTTACGAGCTCAAATATTTCTTCACCTCGGCCATTGCGGCGGCCTCCGGCGAGGCGCATTCGGCCGAAGCCGTACGGTTCCGCATCCGCTCGCTGATCGAGGCGGAAGCCAGCGAGATCCTGTCCGACGATCGGATCGTGGAAATTTTAATGAAAGAAGGTATAGACATCGCCCGCCGGACGGTCGCCAAATACCGCGAGGCCATGAATATCCCCTCGTCGGTCCGACGCCGCCGCGAGAGGACTTTGCAACTGTGACCGGGCAACGAACAAGTAAGCCAGCAATGCAGATTTCAGACCTGCTGACGCCGACATCGGTGACGACCCGCCTGAAGGCGGCGAACAAGAAACAAGCCTTGCAGGATTTGGCCAAGCGCGCGGCGCCCGTGGTCGGCGTCGGCGAACGGATTCTGTTCGAGACGCTGATGGAGCGCGAACGCCTGGGCTCGACCGGTATCGGCAACGGCGTCGCCGTGCCGCACGGCCGGCTGCCCGGTTTGTCGGCGCCGCGCGGGTTCTTCGCCCGGCTCGAGAAAGCGGTCGATTTCGAAGCGGTCGACAACCGTCCGGTCGATTTGATTTTCCTGCTGGTGACGCCCGAGGGCGCCAGCGGCGACCATTTGAAGGCGCTGGCGCTGGTCTCGCGCCTGCTGCGCGACCGCAAGACCTGCGAGAAGCTGCGCGGCACAGACCGCGCCGACGCGCTTTACGCGCTGCTCGTCGACCACGCCGCCAGCGACGCCGCCTGACGCGGCGCCATCGGCAATTTCGTTATTGCTGTCGGGCCCAACCGCTCAGTGAACGCTGAGCGGCTCGAGGTCGTTCTGGCGGACCGCCGCCATGGCGACCGCCGGCGTGTTCATCACCGCAACTTGGGTGCCGTCGGCCGCGTGGACCGCATAGGTCGTGTGACCATCGACCGTCACCGGACGGATGTAGGCGATGTCCTGAATCCCCCACAGGGCAAATTCCTTCGCCGAGATGTTCTTGAGCCGTGCGAGTTCTGGGTTATTCATGGTCATGTGCCTTTCCGTTGGTCGGACTGCCCGAGCCGCGGATTTCCACACGCTTCACGCGTTGCTCCGCGGCGCGGCGCGCGAGATCGACGTGCAGGAGTCCGTTCTCGAGCCAGGCGCCGGCGACTTCGATGCCGTCGGCGAGGACGAACGAGCGTTGAAACTGGCGTGCGGCGATGCCGCGGTGGAGATAGACCCGATCCTTGTCGTCGACCTGCTTGCCGCGAATGACCAGCTGGTTGTCCTCGATCTGCACCACCAGGTCGTCCATGGTGAAGCCGGCAACGGCGAGCGTGATGCGCAGGGCGTTTTCGCCACGCTGTTCGACATTGTAGGGCGGGTAGCCGTCGGCGGTTGCCTTGGTGACGCGGTCGAGCGCGCGCTCGAATTGGTCGAACCCTAACAGCAACGGCGAATTGAAGACCGATAGACGCGCCATCCGGACCTCCTCGAGTGAGCTAAGTCCCTTTGCCGGGCCCCGTTCCGGGCGCCCGCTGAAACCACCGGACGCGCCGTTCGGCCGCGCCCTCCCTGCGACATATGGGTCAGCGCGCCGCCCCGATCAAGGCCGGATGGCCAGGGTTTCGGGCGGTCCCGAAAACGACGAAGGCCCGGCGCAACGCGCCAGGCCTTCGATTGGTGGAGCCAAGGGGAATCGAACCCCTGACCTCTACAATGCCATTGTAGCGCTCTCCCAGCTGAGCTATGGCCCCGAAGCGAGCGTGTTCCGCGGCGGGAACGCGGGGAATTTAACGCGACGAGCGGCGGCGGGAAAGGCCCGCCGGATCAGCGATCGTCCTCCTCGTCGACATTCTCGATGACCTCGGCCATGTCGTCCTCGTCCTCGCCGAGTTCCGAAGTGTCCTCGAGGACTTCCTGGCCCTCCTCCTCGTCGTCGCCATCCTTCTTCTCGTCGCCGGTGCCTTTGTCGCGCCCTTTGCCCTTGCCGGCTTTCGCGGTCTCGGCCGTCTCCTCGTCCTTTTCCTCGCTCTCTTCGCCGGCCGGAATCTCGGTCACGGCCTCGCCCGCCTCGTCGGGCTCGGCCGCAAGATCGGCTTCGAGCTCCTCCTCGAGCGGCGCTACCTCCTCGACCGCGGCCGACGCCACGGCCCGCGACTTCCGGGTCTTAACCAGGAACTCGGCGTCGAACGGCGCGCCGCATTTCGGACACATGATCGGATCGCGGCGCATGTCGTAATAGCGCGTGCCGCAATTCGGGCAGATCCGCTTCGTACCCCACTCAACCTTCGTCACGACGCCTCCGCTACGTATGCGAACGCCAAATCCATTGTTCCCGGCCCTTTGCCACGACCACGGGCCGCTGTCAAAAGCTAATTCGCGGACACCGCCGGACGACGGCCAGGACATCCGGCGCGGTCCGGTCGCGCCCGCGACCGTGCTGTGCTAAAGACACCGCACCATCGAGGACACTGCATCCGTGACCGCGCTTTCATCCGGGTCGTCGCGTCCGCTTCGCGGCCGTTGCCGCGTGCCCGGCGACAAATCGATCTCGCATCGCGCGCTGATCCTCGGCGCGCTCGCCGTCGGTCGCACGCGCATCCGCAATCTGCTCGAAGGCGACGACGTGTTGCGCACCGCGGCGGCACTGCGAGCGCTCGGTACGCGGATCGAGCGCGCCCGCGACGGAACATGGACCGTCCACGGCGTCGGCGTCGGTGGCTTGGTCGAGCCGGACGAGATCCTCGATCTCGGCAATTCGGGCACCGGCGCGCGGCTGCTGATGGGCGCCGTGGCGACACATGCCTTCACCAGTTTCTTCGCGGGTGACGAATCTTTACGGCGGCGACCGATGGCGCGCATCGTCGAGCCGCTGACCCGGATCGGCGCGCGTTTCATCGCCCGCGACGGTAACCGTCTGCCTTTGGCAGTGGTGGGCGCCCCGTCGCCGATGCCGATCGCCTATACGCTGCCAGTGCCGTCGGCGCAGGTGAAGTCGGCGGTTCTGCTGGCCGGCCTCAATACGCCGGGCGAAACCACGGTGGTCGAGCCAGTGGCGACGCGCGACCATACCGAAAACATGCTGCGGCATTTCGGTGCGACAATCACGGTGACCGCGACCGAGACCGGTGGCAAACGAATCGTCCTGACCGGACAGCCGGAACTGAAACCGGCCGACCTGACCGTTCCGGGCGATCCGTCGTCGTCGGCGTTCCCGATCGTCGCCGCGCTGATCCGTCCCGGCTCGGCAATCACCGTTGAAGGCGTCGGCACCAATCCGTTGCGCGCCGGCCTCTATCAGACGCTTGCCGAAATGGGCGCGCGCCTGACGTTTGCCAAGGAGCGGATCGCCGGCGGCGAGCGCGTCGCCGATATCGGGATCAAAGCCGGCGACTTACGTGGCGTCGATGTTCCCGCCGCACGCGCGCCGAGCATGATCGACGAGTATCCGGTGCTGGCGGTCGCGGCGGCGTTTGCGAAGGGTCGCACGGTGATGCGTGGCCTTGGTGAGTTGCGCGTCAAGGAAAGCGACCGGCTCGCGGCGATCGCGGGCGGCCTCCGGAAATGCGGCGTCGATGCGACGATCGACGGCGACACGCTGACGGTCGACGGCAACGGCACACCGCCCAAGGGCGGCGTGCTGGTCGCGGCCCAGCTCGATCACCGTATCGCGATGGCGTTCCTGGTCCTCGGCGGCGCCGCACGCAAGCCGGTGCGCATCGACGACGGCGAAACCATCGCCACCAGCTTCCCCGGCTTCGCCAAGCTGATGAACCGGCTCGGCGCGCGCATCGCCGAGGTCCGGCGGTGATCATCGCTGTCGACGGCCCGGCCGCTTCGGGCAAGGGCACGCTGGCGCGCCGCCTCGCCCAACATTTCGGCCTCAATCACCTCGATACCGGTGCGCTTTACCGCGCCGTCGCTTTCCGCGCATTGACCGCAGGCGCCGACCCCGCCGACCCCGACGCCGCCGTCGCTGCCGCCCACCGCGTCGAACCCGGCGACCTGGCTGATCCCCGATTGCGCGAAGACAAGGTGGCCCAGGCGGCGTCGGTCGTCGCTGCCATCCCCGGCGTCCGGACGGCCCTGCTGGCCTTCCAGCGCGCTTTTGCCCGGCGGGCGCCGGGCGCCGTGCTGGACGGCCGCGATATCGGCACCGTGGTCTGCCCCGACGCCGACGCCAAGATCTTCCTGACGGCCACGGTTGAGGCCAGAGCATCGAGGCGATTCAAAGAGTTGCAGGCTGCGGGCGGCCCCGCTATATACGAGCGCGTCCTGCAGGACATGATGCTTCGTGACGCGCGCGACCGGGAGCGTCGAACCGCCCCGTTGCAGCGCGCCGCCGACGCGTTCGAGCTCGATACCACCGCGCTCGATGCCGACGCTGCTTTTGCGGCCGCTCTCCAGTACATCGGGGGGCTCAAGCCACGGCGTTAGGCTTGTCCTGCCAAGACGACGGGTTTACGCCACCGCGCCCGACCCTGCGGCGGCCGGCTGCCATCCTCTCCCCGTGGGACGGCAGCCTTGGTCACGGGGAAGTTCCGGAGTTTCTATGGTCGCTCGTCAAACCGCCGCTTCACAAGACAAGGGCAAGGAGAGCTTCGCGGCGCTCCTCGACGAAAGTCTCGGCGCCGCCTCCGGCCTCGAAGGCACAGTGGTCAAAGGCCAGGTCATCGCCATCGAAAACGACATGGTGCTGATCGACGTCGGCCTCAAATCGGAAGGCCGCGTGCCGCTGAAGGAATTCGGCGGAGCCGGCCGCACCTCCGAGATCAAGACGGGCGACACGGTCGAAGTCTTCCTCGAGCGCATGGAAGGCAAGAACGGCGAGGCGCAGCTGTCGCGCGAGAAAGCGCGGCGCGAAGAAGCGTGGTCGCAGCTCGAGAAGAACTTCCAGGCGAACGAGCGGGTTCAGGGTGTGATCTTCGGCCGCGTCAAAGGCGGCTTCACCGTCGATCTTTCAGGCGCCGTCGCCTTCCTGCCGGGCAGCCAGGTCGACATCCGGCCGGTACGCGACATCACCCCGCTCCTGGGCTCGCCGCAGCAATTCCAGATCCTCAAGATGGATCGCGCGCGCGGCAACATCGTTGTCTCGCGCCGCGCCGTGCTCGAGGAAAGCCGCGCCGAGGCGCGCTCCGAACTCGTCGCATCGCTCAAGGAAGGCCAGGTCCTCACCGGCGTGGTCAAGAACATCACCGACTACGGCGCGTTCGTGGATCTCGGCGGCGTCGACGGCCTGCTGCACGTCACCGACATCGCCTGGCGGCGCATCAACCATCCGTCCGAAGCGCTGCATATCGGCCAGACCGTGAAGGTCCAGGTCATCCGCTTCAATCCCGAGACTCAGCGCATTTCGCTCGGCATGAAACAGCTCGAGGCCGATCCGTGGGAAGGCGTCGAGCTCAAGTATCCGGCCAGCGCCAAGTTCAAGGGCCGGGTCACCAACATCACCGACTACGGCGCCTTCGTCGAACTCGAGCCCGGCGTCGAAGGCCTGGTCCATGTTTCGGAAATGAGCTGGACCAAGAAGAACGTGCATCCCGGCAAGATCGTCTCGACCAGCCAGGAGGTCGAGGTCATGGTGCTCGACGTCGACCCGCAAAAGCGCCGGATCTCGCTCGGCCTCAAGCAATGCTTCGCCAATCCGTGGGATAGCTTCAAGGAGAAGTACCCGGTCGGCACCGATCTCGAAGGCGAGATCAAGAACCTCACCGAGTTCGGCGTCTTCGTCGGCCTGCCCGGCGACATCGACGGCATGGTGCACCTCTCCGATCTCGACTGGCAGAAAGCGGGCGAAGAGGCGATCAAGGACTACAAGAAGGGCGACATGGCCCGGGTGCGCGTGCTCGACGTTGACGTCGAGAAGGAGCGCATCTCGCTCGGCATCAAGCAGCTTCAGGCCGAACCGGCTTCGGCGGCCGAAGCCGCCGGCATCAAGAAGGGCGAGGTCGTGACCTGCACGGTTTCGGTGGTCACCGACAGCGGCATTGAGGTAACGCTGGCCAGCGGTATGCAAGGCTTCATCCGCAAGGCGGAGCTCTCGCGCGACCGCGCCGAACAGCGCCCCGACCGCTTCGCCGTCGGCGAAAAGGTCGACGCCAAGCTCACCGGCCTCGACCGCGGCGGGCGCAAGGCCACGCTGTCGATCAAGGCGCGCGAGATCGACGAAGATAAACAGGCGATGGCGGAATACGGCTCGTCCGATTCCGGCGCCAGCCTCGGCGATATCCTCGGCGCGGCGCTGAGCCGGAAGAACGAAAAGGACGAGAAGTCCGGCGGCTGAAACCCGGCCGCCGGCCCGCGCCGCGTTTCTTGACGGCGCGGGTTGGATTTGGCAAGGTTTCCAATGCTTTAACGCGGCGGGGGGCCTGGGCTGCGCAATGACCAAATCCGAACTGATTCAGCGGCTGGCTGAGCGCAACCCGCACCTCTACCAGCGCGACGTCGAGCGCATCGTTTCCACGGTTTTTGACGAGATCACGGCAGCCTTGTCGCGCGGCGACCGGGTCGAATTGCGCGGTTTTGGTGCGTTTTCGGTCAAGCGGCGCGGCGCACGAATGGGCCGTAACCCACGCACCGGCGAGAGCGTCCAGGTCGGCGAAAAGCACATCCCGTTTTTCAAGACCGGTAAGGAGCTGCGCGAGCGGCTCAACGACCGGCCTTGAGCGGCCACGCAACCCGGTTGCGCGGGGTTGGCGGAGCGGCCGCGCACGCGGCCGAGTAACGGATGAAACTGTTTCATTGGTTGGTGACGGCGCCGCTGGCGCTGGTGCTGGTCGTATTCGCGATCTCGAACCGGGCGCGCGTCAGCGTCACGCTATGGCCGTTTCCGTTCGAGATCGAGACGCAGCTCTTCCTTGTCATCCTGCTGTCGCTGCTCGCCGGCTTGCTGGTCGGCATGCTGCTCGCCTGGCTGAGTGGCAGCGCCGCACGGCGGGAATCGCGCACCCGCGCCAAGCGCATCGCCGCGCTCGAACGCGAAATCGACGGCCTGCGCGCCAATCGACCGGCCGATCCGCCACCGCGGTCGCTGCCGGGCGCGGACGATTAGCGTGCGCGTCTTCGGCTGGAGCGAGGCCGTCGATGCGCTTGAATTCTCGTCGCTGATCGAGACCCTACGGCAGGCTTTCCGCTCCGCGGACACAATTGCGCCGCCGCCGCATCGCCATACGATTCCAGCGCCGCCGGATGCGCCTGGCACGTTGCAACTGAGTCCGGCGTGGCGGATTGGCGATCGGTTCGGCGTCAAGATTTCGACGGCATTTGAAGCGGCAAACGGCGGGCCCGGCGGCGAAGGCGCCTATGTCCTGATGGATGCGCGCACCGGCAAGCCATTGGCGGTCTTTGACGCCGCAGCTCTGACCGCGCGCTGCACCGCCGCTGCCTCGGCCTTGGCCGCAAGCTACCTGGCGCGACCCGATTGCGAGCGGTTGCTGCTGATCGGCAGCGGCCTGCTCGCGTCTCATCTGCTCGCGGCGCATGCCAGCGTGCGGCCAATCCGCAACGTCTTGGTCTGGGATCGTGATGCCGAAAAAGCCGAGCGCCTCGCACACCGGCTGACGCGGCGGACGCTCAAGGTGGCCGCCACGGACGACCTCCAGCGCGCGGTCAATGGCGCGCATATCGTCTGTTGCATCGCCGCCGAAGCCGAGCCGGTTCTCAAGGGCCATTGGCTGCCGCTCGGCGTCCATCTCGACCTGGTCGGGGGCGCCACGCCGGCGCTGCGCCAAGCCGACGACGAAACCCTGCATCGCGCCCGCGTCTTCGTCGACACACGCGAGGCGGCGCTGGCCGAGGCCGGCGACCTGGTACAGCCGATCGGTGCCGGCACCTTCAACCCGGATGACGTCGCCGGCGATCTCTTCGATCTGACCCGCGGCACCCGCGCCGGCCGGCGCTTTCATGACCAGATCACGCTTTTCAAGTCGGTTGGCCATGCGTTGGAAGACCTGGCGGCGGCGAAGCAGGGATTGGAAAATGCGCTCGCGCCGTGAGGCGTGAATCCCGTATATCCAGCCTATCATGAGCGATAAACCCGCCAATCCGATCCTCTGCGCCATCGACCTGGCCGATCCGGCCAAGGCCAAAAACCTCGTGCGCGAGCTCAAAGGCGCGGTCGGCGGGATCAAGCTTGGCCTCGAATTCTTCGCCGCCAACGGGCCGCGCGCGGTGCGCGACGTCACCCAAGGCCTGCCGCTGTTTCTTGACCTCAAGCTGCACGACATCCCCAACACGGTGTCGGGCGCGGTGAAGGCGGCGGCGGCGCTTGAGCCTACGTTCCTGACCGTCCATTGCGGCGGCGGCCGCGCCATGATGCAGGCGGCGGCCGAGGCAGCGAAGCAGGCGGCGCGCAAAACGCGCGTGAAGATTCTCGGCGTGACGGTGCTGACGAGCCTCGACGAACGCGATCTCGAAGCGGTCGGCCAAAAAGGGCCGACCGGCGATCAGGTGAAACGCCTGGCACTCCTCGCCAAGGACAGCGGTCTCGACGGCATCGTCTGCTCGCCGCACGAGGTCACCGAAATGCGCCAGCTTGTCGGCCCCGATTTCCTGCTGGTGGTGCCGGGCATCCGCGTCGGTTCGCTCGGCCACGGCGATCAAAAGCGCGTCATGGGTCCGCGCGACGCGGTGCAGGCCGGCGCCGATTATCTCGTCATCGGCCGGCCGATCACCGGCTCGCCGAGTCCGCCGGCGGCGGCGCGCGCCATGCTGGCGGAAATCCGCAAGCCGTGAGTGTCGCCGCCAAGATCTGCGGCCTGTCGACGCCTGAGACGGTTGCCGCCGCGATCACCGGCGGTGCGCGCTTCGTCGGCTTCGTGTTCTTCCCGCCGAGCCCGCGCAATCTGTCACCGGCGCAAGCTGGACCGTTGGTCCGCGGCGTGCCTGCGGACGTGACGCGTGTCGGTGTCTTCGTCGATCCGGACGACGAGCTGTTGAAGCGCGTCCTGGCGGCGGCACCCCTCGACCTCATCCAACTGCATGGCGAGGAAACACCAACACGTGTCGCCCAGATCAAACAGCGCTTCGGCAAGAAGACGATGAAGGCAATCAAGGTCGCGGGCGACAGCGATCTCGACGCCGCGCCGCGTTATTACAGTGTCGCCGACTGGCTGATGTTCGACGCGCGGCCGCCCAAGACCGCAACCCGGCCCGGTGGCAACGCGCTTGCCTTCGACTGGGAATTGCTCAGCGCGCGCCGGTGGCCGCTGCCGTGGATGCTGTCGGGCGGCCTGACGCCGGACAACGTGGCCGAAGCGGTGCGCGTTTCGCGCGCCACCGCGGTCGACGTATCGTCGGGCGTCGAAAGTGCGCCGGGCGTCAAGGACGTCGCTAAAATTCGCACCTTCCTGAGGACGGTCGCGGCCCTCTGAAGCGCGAAATGAGCCTTTGAGACTCAAGGGTTTAAGGGTAAAACTCGGGCTCTCCAGGCGACCCCAGGCGTATTTTTCGAGATGGCTGGTCCCAACACCTTTCGCGGCGGACCCGACGACCGCGGCTTGTTCGGCATTCACGGCGGACGCTTCGTCGCCGAGACGCTGATGCCGCTCGTCCTCGAGGTCGAGCGCGCCTATGAAGCGGCGAAGCGCGACCCGAGCTTCGCGGCCGAGCTGCGCTATTACCTCGATCACTATGTCGGTCGGCCGTCGCCGCTCTATTTCGCCGAGCGGCTGACGCGCCATTGCAAAGGCGCGAAGATTTATTTGAAGCGCGAGGACCTGAACCACACCGGCGCGCACAAGGTGAACAACACGCTCGGCCAGATTCTGCTAGCGCGCCGCATGGGCAAGCGCCGCATCATCGCCGAGACCGGCGCCGGCCAGCACGGCGTCGCCACCGCCACGGTCTGTGCGCTGTTCGACCTGCCGTGCGTCGTCTACATGGGCGCCACCGACATCGAACGCCAGAAGCCCAACGTCTTCCGCATGAAGCTGTTGGGCGCCGAAGTGCGGCCGGTGACCTCGGGCACCGCGACGCTCAAGGACGCGATGAACGAGGCATTGCGCGATTGGGTCGCCAATGTCGACGACACCTACTACCTCATCGGCACGGTCGCCGGACCGCATCCCTATCCGGCGATGGTGCGCGATTTCCAGACCGTGATCGGCGACGAAGTCCGCGTCCAGATGATGCGCGCGGAAGACCGACTGCCGGGTACGCTGGTTGCCTGCGTCGGCGGCGGCTCGAACGCGATGGGCCTGTTCCATCCATTCCTCGACGACCCGAACGTCGCGATGATCGGTGTCGAGGCTGCCGGCGAAGGCCTGTCCACCGGCCGGCACGCCGCGTCGCTCAACGGCGGCGCGCCCGGCGTGCTGCACGGCAACCGCAGCTATTATTTGCAGGACGAGGACGGCCAGATCCTCGACACCCATTCGATCTCGGCGGGCCTCGATTATCCCGGCGTCGGGCCGGAACACGCCTGGCTGTTCGAGCAGAAGCGCGTCGAATACGTGACCGTGACCGATCGTGAGGCGCTGACCGCCTTCCAATTGCTGACGCGTCTTGAAGGCATCATTCCGGCGCTCGAATCGGCGCATGCGGTCGCCGCAGCGGCCAAACGCGCGCCCAACCTGCCGCGCGACCACCTGCTGGTGATCAACCTGTCGGGCCGCGGCGACAAAGACGTCAATACCGTCGCGGCAACGCTCGGAGCCAAGCTGTGAGCCGCATCGCCGCACGCTTTGCCAAGCTGCACGCCGAAGGCCGCGCCGGCCTTGTCACTTATCTCACCTGCGGCGACCCCGACCGTGCCACCTTCGAGAAGCTTTTGGCGCGGCTGCCCAAGGCCGGCGCCGACCTGATCGAAATCGGCATGCCGTTTTCCGATCCGATGGCCGATGGCCCGTCGATCCAGGCAGCAAGCCTACGCGCGCTCGCGGCCGGCATGAGCCTCGCCAAGACGCTCGACGTGCTGCGCCGCTTCCGCAAGACCGACGGTGAAACGCCGGCGATCCTGATGGGCTATTACAACCCGATCTATCATTACGGCGTGCCGCGGTTCCTCAAGGACGCCAAGGCGGCCGGCTGCGATGGCTTGATCGTCGTGGATCTGCCGCCCGAGCACGACGACGAGCTGTGCCTGGCGGCGCGCGCCGCCGGCATCGATTTCATCCGCCTAGCGACACCGACCAGCGACGACAGGCGCCTGCCGGCGATCCTCAACAATGCCGGCGGCTTCCTTTATTACGTGGCGATCGCCGGCATTACCGGCACCAAGTCGGCACGCGCCGATATCGTCGCCGCCGCGGTGGCCCGGCTGCGGCGTCACACCGGGTTGCCGATCGCCGTCGGCTTCGGCATTCGCACGCCGTCCCAGGCGGCCGAGGTTGCGCGCGTCGCCGACGCGGCGGTCGTCGGCTCGGCGCTGGTCGACCGGCTGGCGAAGAACCTCGACAAGCGCGGCAAGGCGAAGGCGAGCCTGGTTCCGGCCGTGCTCAAGGACATCAGCGCGCTCGCGGCGGGCGTGCGCAAAGCGCGGCCGCGTCATCCGGCCCGGGCGGCACAATGAACTGGCTCACCAATTTCGTCCTGCCCAAGATCCGGGCCGTCGTCGCCAAGAAGGAGGTGCCGGACAACCTCTGGCACAAATGCCCGGGCTGCGGGCAGATGCTGTTCCATCGCGAGCTCGAGGCCAATCTCCACGTCTGCGCTGCGTGCGGCCATCATCTGCGTCTGGCGCCGGACAAGCGGTTGGCGATGCTGTTCGACGACGGCAAATACACCCTCATCGAGCTACCCAAGACGCTCGCCGATCCGCTCAAGTTCCGCGACCGTAAGCGTTATTCCGACCGGCTCAAGGAAGCGCAAGGCACCAAGGGCGCGACCCGCGACGCCGCCTTGGTCGCACACGGCACGATCGGCGGCGCCGCCTCGGTGATCTGCGTCTTCGATTTTGGCTTCATGGGCGGTTCGATGGGCATTGCCGTCGGCGAAGCGTTGCTGTCGGCGGCGCGCCTTGCGGTGTTGCAGGAGGCGGCGTTGATCGTCATTCCGTCGTCCGGTGGCGCGCGCATGCAGGAAGGCATCCTGTCGCTGATGCAAATGCCGCGCTCGACACTCGCGGTCGAGATGGTCAAGGAAAGCGGCCGGCCTTACATCGTCCTGCTGGCTGATCCGACCACCGGCGGCGTTTCGGCGTCGTTCGCCATGCTTGGCGACGTCACCTTGGCCGAGCCCGGCGCGGTCATCGGCTTTGCCGGCGCGCGGGTCATCGAAGAGACCATCCGCGAGAAATTACCGGACGGCTTCCAGCGCTCGGAATATCTGCTCGAGCACGGCATGGTCGACATCGTCGTCCACCGCCGCGACCTCAAGGCGACGCTCGACCGCTTGCTCGGCCTGCTTTTCCGCAAGGGACCGCCGGCGATTGCGGCGCCGGCGACGGAACGCGGATGGGATCGCGCCTGATCAGGCGCCGGGCGCCGAGCGACCGTATCCTCGAGCGTCTGCTGACGCTCCACCCGAAGCTGATCGACCTGTCGCTCGACCGCGTGCTGCGGTTGCTGAAGACGCTGGGCGATCCGCAGGACGAGCTGCCGCCGGTGATCCACGTCGCCGGCACCAACGGCAAAGGTTCAACCGTCGCCTTCCTCCGCGCCTTTCTCGAAGCGGCCGGCAAGCGCGTCCACGTCTACACGTCGCCGCACCTGGTCCGCTTTCACGAGCGTATTCGGCTCGCCGGCAAGCTTATTCCCGAAAAGATGCTCGGCGCGTTGCTGGCGGAATGCGAACGCGCCAACGCCGGCCAGCCGATCACCTTCTTCGAGATCACCACGGCCGCTGCCTTCCTGGCGTTTGCCCGCGAGAGCGCCGACATCGCGCTGATCGAGGTCGGCCTCGGCGGCCGCTTCGATGCCACCAACGTCATGGTCAAGCCAGCCGTGGCGGTGCTGACGCCGGTCTCGCTCGATCACCAGCATTTCCTCGGCGAAACCATCGCCGCCATTGCCTTCGAGAAGGCCGGCATCCTCAAGCCGGGTGTGCCGGTTGCCGTTGCACCGCAACCGCCGGAGGCAGCTGCGGTGATCGCCGCGCGCGCTGCCGAGCTGCGCGCGCCGCTCTTCCGTCATGGGCGCGACTGGTCGGTCGAACAGGCGGAAGGCGGCGGCCTGATCTATCGTGGCCACGCAACGCTCAACCTCCCGGCGCCGGGGCTCGCCGGTGGGCATCAATACGACAATGCCGGCGCCGCGCTCGCCGCGCTCGAATGTTTGCCGGGGTTTACGCTCGACGCGACGGCCTTGGTACGTGGCATGGCCAAGGTGGAATGGCCGGCACGGCTGCAAAAGCTGCGGCGGGGTCCGTTGGTCAAAGCGTTGCCGAAGGATGCCGAGCTCTGGCTCGACGGCGCGCACAACGCCGCCGGCGGCGAGGCCTTGGCGCGGTTCGTCGCCGGCTGGCGCCGGCCGACGGGCTTGGTCTTCGGCATGCTGAAGACGCACGACGCCATCGCGTTCCTGAAGCCGCTGGCGCCGTATGTGAAGCGATTGAGCGCTGTGGCGATTCCGGGCGAAGCCAACACACTGAGCGCCGAGGAGAGCGCGGCGGCGGCGCGCCAAGTCGGCATCGACGCCAAGCCGGCAAAGACGCTACGCGAGGCGGTCGCCACGGCCAGTGCGCCGGGCGCTCGCACCCTGATTTGCGGTTCGCTTTATCTGGCGGGAAAGGTCTTGGCCGCCAACGGCTAGCGGCCTAGAGGACCGACTGCACCCACTCGACCAGCTTGGACTTGGGCAGCGCACCGATCTTGGTCGCCGCCACCTGGCCGTTCTTGAACAGCATCAGCGTCGGAATGCCGTGCACGCCGTATTTGCTCGGCGTTTGCGGATTCTCGTCGATGTTGAGCTTGGCGACCGTCACCTTGCCGCCCAGCTCGGCGGCGATGTCGTCGAGAAACGGCGCGATCATCTTGCACGGACCGCACCATTCGGCCCAGAAATCGACCAGCACTGGGCCCGGCGCCTTGAGTACATCGGCGTCGAACGACGAGTCGGTCACCTTATTCGGTTTCATGCTTGCCTTGCTCCACGAGCCAACGAGGGGCGCAGCTTAGGCGAGCGCCGGAAACAGGGTCAAGCGAGGCTCCCGCGCGGCG
>DATEMD010000048.1:0-9776 GCA_035275845.1 Allostellaceae bacterium
GCAATGGCGTCGCGGCCGGCCGACCATTGCCGCCGCCCGAAACATCGGCGCCAACCCAAGCGCCGGACAGATTGAGGCCGGCACCGCTAAGCGATCCGTGCAGCTGCGCCAGCGCGTCGCTGACGGCCTGCTGCACTTGTGTCTGCGGCGAGGCGAACCAGGCCGAGACGTCCCGCGATTGGATCTCGACGTGGACCGTCAAGTTGCCGAGATCGGGCGGGCTGAGATGAACGGTGACCTGGTTGCGGCCCCCCACCACCATGGAGAGGATTTGCGTACCGAGCGCATTGGCCAGCGGCTGGTTGGTGCCGTCCGGCGTGACCACGTTGACCGCGCCATTGGCGACGGCCGGTGCCGTTGGGCTGCTGGGCGTCGCCAACGGTGTAAGGTTCGCCGCCATAACGCCGGGCGTCATGACTTGGCCGCCAGTGCCGACCGGCGCGGGCACCGCACCATTGGAGGATGATTGGTTCGGATCGCGGTCCGCGGTCGCGAGCGTCGCAAGCACCACCGTCGATGCCGAGGCGTTGGCCGAAGACGCAGCGTCCGTAACGGCCGCCGCACCAGGCTGTCGGCCAGCCGTTCCGCTTGCCGGTGCACTGGCCGTATTGGCTGGCGCCGCCCCGGACGGAAGCACGGTCGCGAGGCTGGAAGTCATGGCAGCCGGACGGCCGACCATCGCTGTCGCGGGGCCGATGCCGTCCGGCTCTTGCGAACCGGTCCCATCCACCGGTCCGACAAGCTCATGATTGGTTTGCGCAGTCGCACCTTTGACGATGGTTGCGGCGGGTTTGGTCGTAGCCGGACCGGTGACCGCGCGTGTGGCCGGCGCTCCGGTCATCGCATTCGTGATGGCCGTTGCCGCGCCAACCGTAATATTGGCAGCAGCACCGGTCGGCGTCGGTGCCACCACGCCGGTGGCAGCCGGCACGACCAGAGACGCGGCGACCGCGGCGGCAGCGTGTGCGTTTTGCCCCGGGCTTACCGCAGCCCCATCCGTTCGCCGTTTTTTATCTGAGCCGCCGGTCGCGCCCGACGCCGCGTCCTTGACGGTTGCCGCAGCTGCAGCGCCGGTGACCGGCGACCCAGCAGCGGCCGGCGCCAAGTCGGCGGCAAGGGTTGCCACGGTGTCCGTCGCTGTCGCCGGATTGCTATGGTCCTTGCCGGCGTCTTTGCCATCGCTCTTACCATCCGTCTTGCCGTCGCCGACACCGGTTGCCGGATGCGCCGGTCCCGCCATCGCCTGCCCCAGGACGCCACCAAAGGACGCGCCGTCAGCGGGCGCCGCGCGGGGCGACGACGAACCGCCGCCGACGGCCAAGCCACCGCCCTGTGTCCCTGATGTGCTGCGGACTGCGTTCGACATGCGAGGCCTATGCCACCAGGTCCTTGGCGTCGGTGCGCAGGATGATGCGGCCTTCCTGCTCGAGCCGTTTGGCGATGGTGATAATCTCCTTCTGTGCCGCCTCGACATCGGCGACGCGGACCGGCCCTTTGGCCTCGATCTCTTCGTTGAGGGATTCGGCGGCGCGCTGCGACATGTTGCGCGTCACCTTTTCGCGCACCGTCGCGTCGACGCCTTTGAGCGCCGGCACCAGCAACGCCTGATCGATTTCTTGCAGCAGCGTGCGGATGCTGCGGTCGTCGACTTCGAGAAGATCGTGGAACACGAACATGTTGTCGTAGATGCGCTGCGACAATTCGGCGTCCATCGACTTGATGCGGTCGAGCACGGACTGCGCGCGGCTGGCCTCGAATCGGTTGAGGATCTCGGCCGCCGCCTTGATGCCGCCGACCCTCGACAAGCGAACCTGCTGCGACTCGCCAGCGAGCTGATCTTCGAGCGCCTCGTTGAGCTCGCGTATGGCGCTCGGCGGGATGACCTCCAGCGTCGCCAGACGCGGAATCACCTGCTCGATGACACCGTCGGGCAGCACCTGCATCACGTCCTGCGCCTGTTCGGGTTCGACATAGGCCAGGATCATCGCGATGATTTGCGGATGTTCCTCACGAATCATTTCGGCGACAACGCGCGGATCTTCCCATTTGACCGCTTCGATACCGGCCGAATCGCCGCCGTTCATGATGCGCTCGAGCAGCGCCGAGGCGCGTTCCTCGCCGAGCGCCTTGCCGAGCGCGCCGCGCAGATATTCGGTAACGCCGAGGCCGATCGCGGTTTCGTCGCGGATGCGCGCGACGAACTCGACCATGACGTTTTCGACCATCGCCTTCGGCACCTTGTTGAGGCGCGCGATCGCACCCGACAGCCGATTCACCTCGCGCGGCGAGAGGAATTTGATGACCTCGGCGGCGTCGGCCTCGCCAAGCGCCATCATCAGCACGGCTGCCTTTTCGGCGGGGCTGAGGTTAGTCGAGCCGCTTGTTGGTTCCGGCATGGGAGAGCCACTCCTTGATTACTTGAGCCGTCCGGCCCGGGTCGTTGGCGACGATCCTGCGTACCGCGTCGATGTCGGCATCGAGCATGTTCTGGCCGATAGCGGCGACGTCGATGCTGGATCCGACGCTGCGGCCGCTTGCTTGCGCGCCGTGGTAGCGGCCGGCCGGCGCCATGCCGCCCGCATAGGCGAATGTGAGCGGCGCATGTTGCAGACGGCGCAGCATCGGCAGTCCGAAGCCGAACAGGGCGAGCAATCCGGCCAATGCCAGGACCGCGTTCTGTGTCGCGACGTGGACCCAGGGCTGACGCCACCATGGTTCGGCGACCGCGGCGTTCATCGCGCTGTCGAACGGCAGGTCGATCACTGCGACGTCGCGTTTCCCGCCGGCCCCGACGGCATTGGTGACGAGTTGCTTGATCGCATCGATCGTCGCTACCGGCATGGCGTGGCCGGTTTGGTTATTCACCAGGACGGACACCGCGACCGATTTCAGCCGCCACGGCGGGTCCTCGGCATATTCGACGGTGCGGTCGATATCGTAATTGACGACCGCGTGCGATTCCTTGCTGCCGGGCGCCGCCGCCTTGGGTTCGGCTGCCGGCGGCTGACCGCTTGCAGCACTAGCGGCAGCATTCGCGCCCGGCGGCCGCAGCGTGATCGTCTGCGATCCGCTGGTGATGGTGAGCGGCGTCTGTGGCGTACCGGGCGGCTGGTTCGACAGCGCGCCCGGAACGCCGCCAGCGTCGTTACCGGCGCCGACATGCTCGCGGCTGGTCTCGTCCTGGCTCAGCGGATGGCTTTGGCCGTAGATCACTGAGCTGCGCCGCGTGTGCGAGAAATCGACGTCCGCGTCGACGGTGACGCGGGCGTTGTCCTTGCCGACAAGCGGCGTCAGCAGACCCTCAATCAGCATCTCGTAGTGCTGGTCGATGCCGCGAACGATCGAAAGCTGCTCGGGCACCTCGCCGGTAGCGTCGCCGCCGACGTGAGTCAGCATTCGGCCATCCTGATCAACGATCGAGACAGCTTCCGGCGCTAGGCCCGGAACGCTGGCCGCAACGAGATGCACGATGCCGGCGGTCTGGGCGCCCGATAGAGATACGCCGGGCTCCAGCCGCACCATCACCGACGCGCTCGGCTTCGGCTGATTTTCGAGGAACGCCGTCCGCTGCGGCACCGCCAGGGTTACGCGCGCCGACGCCACGCCGTTGACGTCTCCGATTGTCTTGGCGAGGTTCGCTTCAAGACCGCGCATGTAGTGCGCCTGCTCGACGAACGGGCTGACGCCCAGCGCCTCGTTGTCGAACAGCGACCAGACATCGCCGTTCTGCTTCGGCATGCCGCGCGCCGCGAGCATCAACCGCGTCCGCCCGGCGAGCGCATCGGGCACAAGGATCTCGGCGCCACCGTCGTCGACGCGGTACGGCACGTTCGATTTCTGCAATTCGTCGATGATCCGTCCGCCTTCGTTCGCCGAAAGACCGGAGAAGAGGACCGTGTAGCTCGAATGACCGAGCCACAGCATCGCCAGAACAGCGACCGCCAGCACCAGCGCGGCGCCCGTGAGGATGACGGGCTGGCGGCCAGCAACCAGCGTCTTCGCCTTGTCACGCACAGTCGGTGGCACGATGTTGTCGAGAAACGCCATGGCGCTAGAGCTGCATGTTCATGATCGTTTGGTAGGCGCCGACGACGCGGTCGCGCACGGTCGCCGCCGTCTGGAAGGCGAGATTGGCCTGCTCGACCGAGATCATCACGTCGCTCAGCGAGACATTCTTGTCGCCGGCGGCGAATTGCTGCGTCTTGTTTTCACTGGAAGCGACCTGTCCGTCGACGTGCGCCACCGCGTCCTTGAGCGTGTCGAGGAAGCTGCTGGCCGCCGGTGCGGCGACACTGGCGGCCGGCGAAGGCATTGCACCGGCCAGGCCGGCAAGCCCTTGCAGATCGCTCAACATCGCCGACATGATGGCGGCCGGATCGCTCACCGTACGGCCTCGATCCGGCGCATTCCGGCAACGCGGCGCACCGGCGATTGCGCTGTCCGCTCTTGCGACGAGCCACGCTCGACGGAAACATTGCGGCGGTTTTCGAGAAAGACGAAGCGGCCGAGCAGTTCGGCATTGGCGTTGCCCATAGCACAGAGCCGCAGGACGGTGCGACTGACAGCGCCATCGCCCGCTGGCTCGACCGCAGCAGCGACCTGGCCGCACAGCACCAATGGCTCAAGCACGATCGGATGGATGTAGAGCGACGCCGTCAGCCAATCGCCGGCGACGGGGCCGTTTGCGGCGGTCCAGCGCAGCTCGCGCAGGCCCAGTTCGGCGCGGACCGCGGGCGGCAAATCCGCCGGATTGCCGTAGCAAGTCCGGCCGATCATTTCGATCAGCAGATTGAGCTTGTGATGCAGCGGCGCCAGCGCCGCCTCTTCCTCTTCGCTGAGCTCGGTCGCCGCGAGGTCGAACGCGTCGACCACCCGCGCCAGAACACGCTGGTTCGGGCGTTCGAGCGACTCCAGAAAATCCTCGGTGGGTTGCCCGTTCAGCGGCCGCCATGACATCGGCACGCTCAGCCGGCAAACGATCCCACCAACAGGCGCAGCCACGGCGCCGAGGCGATCCGCGGCAGGACGCGCCGCAGCGAAACCGCCCGCGCGCTTGGGCGAGGCCACGCTCATGGATGTCCTCCGATCATTGGGCTTGCGTCCCCCTGGTGTATTTGCCAAAATACACGAAATCGCGAAATTTGTAACACGGGATAGGGCGACCTGCAAGACCGAAGACCGGCGCGATGGCGGAAAAGAGCGCATACCGAGCGACAAACGATTGCCGGCGCCGGGTGCGAGCCGTCCGGGGTGGATCAGGAAAAAATCGAGATTTGAGGAAAACCGACGGGGGAATGGATGCAGCGCAAAATTCTGATCATGGGCCTGCCGGGTGCCGGTAAAACGACACTGGCGACGGCACTTGGGCCGCGGCTGTCGGCCGTCCATTTCAACGCCGACGAAATCCGCCGGAACATCAACCGCGACCTTGGCTTCTCCGCCGCCGACCGCACCGAACAAGCGCGTCGGATGGGTTGGCTGTGCGATCAAGTCGTCAAGGCCGGCGGCTTCGCCATCGCGGATTTCATTTGCCCGACACCGACGGCGCGCGCCGCGTTCAGCGAGGGCGGCGACGCTTTTGTCATCTGGGTCGATCGCATCAAGCAGGGCCGGTTCGAGGACACCAACCGGATGTTCGTGCCGCCCGAACGCTACGACCTGCGCATCGCACCCGAAGGCGCACCCGAATATTGGGCCGATGAGATCGCCCGCCGGTTACGGCCCGTTTTCGACTCAAAGAAGCCGACGGCCCTGTTCATCGGCCGCTATCAGCCCTTCCACGAGGGCCACAAGACCCTGATCCTCGAAGGACTGAAGCGGGTCGGCCAGGTCTGCATCGCGGTCCGCGACACCCAGGGCACCGACGCCAAGAACCCCCTGCCCTTTGCGCAGGTGCGCGCCCGCATCGAACATGCGCTGCGGCCGCACGAAGGCCGCTTCGAGATCATCCAGGTTCCGAACATCAGTCACGTTTTCTATGGCCGCGATGTGGGCTACATCGTCGAGCGCATCGAGCTCGACCGATCGGTCGAGGCGATTTCGGCAACCGAGTTCCGTCGCCGTATGACGGCCCCGCACGTAACCAACGGCGCGGCCTAGCCGCGTATTGCCGTCCACGCCCTCGGGCGGATCAATACCGCGTGTCGACGCGCGCCGTCGGCGCGTTGGAACCGTCCGCAACCGCCCGATGAGAACTGCCGGCCGGCTCCGTGTCGACCGCCGGCAGCGAGACGACCACGTGTCCGGCGCCCTCAACGAACCGTGCGTCGCCCCCATGGCTGCGCGCCACATGGCGGACGATGGCAAGACCGAGGCCGGCTCCCGGCGAGTCCGCGTGTATCTTGTGGAACCGTCCGAACGCTTCCTCTTCCATGCCGGCGGGAACGCCATCACCCTCGTCGATCACGTCGATGACGACGCCGGAATCGGCGTCGTCGCGGTGCACGCCGACGCGAACGACACCGCGCCCGTGCCACAACGCGTTCTCCAGCAGGTTCCTCACCAGATCGCGGAGGTCGTCAGCGCGTCCGTGCACCGCCACCGTCTCCGGCACGTCGATCTCCAGTTCGCGGTCGTGGCGTTCCATGAGCGGCACAACGCCAGCCGCCGCCTCGCGCACCAGGCGCGAGAGATTGACCACCGGCAGCGTCGCGATATCGTCTTGGCGCGGCTGCGCTTCCTTGCGCGCAAGGTCGAGCAGTTGCGCGACGATTGCGGTGATCTGAGTGAGTTCATCTTCGACCGACGGCCAATCGATCGCTCCACGATGGCGTGCGCGTTGGAGGCGCAAGCTGAGCACGGCCAGCGGTGTCCGGAGAGCGTGCGCGGCATCGGCGGTAATCCGCCGCTCGGCGGCATACGCCTCCGCCAGCCGGTTGAGCGCACCGTTGGCGGCGGCGACCAGCGGCCGTACCTCGCGTGGTAAGCCAAGCTCCGAAATGCGCCCGCCGGGATTGGCGGCGCCGACCGCCGCCGCCTCATGCGAAGCCCGCGTCACTGGACGCAGGCTCCACCAGGTGATGACCCACATCAGGATGAGTGCGATCGCCGCGAACGGCACCAGCACCAGCAATTGTTCGGACGCTTCCTGGAACAGGCTGTCGACGAGCTTTTCGCGGCCAATATCGCGCCGCGCGACAACCAACACGCCGCCGTTCGGTGTGCGCGCCGCGATGACGGCACGCCTGTCCTGCCCGACCCCGGCGAGAACGATCGGAGCAAACGTCTTGTCCTTTGCAACCGGTATCAGCGGCAGCGGCGCCGCCAGATTCGGCGAACGCACGAGCGGCCGTCCGGCCGCGTCGAAGAGTGAGTAGGCGAAATCACCGCGCGGATCGCCATAGGCTTTCTGCCACGCCGCCGACAGCTTGATCTGCGGCGTGCCATCGGCGCCCATATGCATCCCATAAAGGAATTCCCGGGCCTGTTCTTGAAGCGTATCGTTCCAGAGATTGCCGCTGAGCCGACCGATCTCGCCCAGATAAGACACTAGCGAAGCCGCCACGCCCAAACCGAAAAGTAGCCCCATCGCGGCGAGCAATCGCCAGCGCAGGCTATAGCCGCGCATCAGGCTTCGCCTTGGATCAAGCGATAGCCGATGCCCCGCTTGGTTTCGATCCGCAGCCCAGCATTTGCCGTAAGCAGCTTCTTACGCAGGCGCGAAACTGCGGCTTCAAGCGCATTCGGACTGCCGGCGTCGTCAAGCGCGTAAAGCCGGTCTTCGAGTGAGTCCTTGGGAATCACATGGCCCGGCGAGCGCAGCAATTCTTCGAGTAACGCCGTTTCCCGGCGCGTCAAATCGAGCAGCGCGTCGCCGACCCGCGCCTCGCGCGATACCGTGTCGAAGGTCACGGTGCCGTAGGCGTAGACACGGCCCCGGCGCGGGCCCGGCCGGCGCAGCACGGCGCGCAACCGCGCATCGAGTTCCGTGAGATCGAACGGCTTGACTACATAGTCGTCAGCGCCTGCGTTCAAACCGTTGATGCGATCCTCGAGGCTGTCGCGCGCCGTCAGGATCACCACCGGCGTCTCCGTGCGCGATCCACCGCGCAACCGCCGGAGAAACTCCATGCCGTCGATGTCCGGCAAGCCGAGATCGAGGATGATGGCGTCATAGGCGATGCTGTCGACCGCCGCAAGCGCATCGTTGACGTGCGACATCGCCTCGACGGCGAATCCTTGTTCCACCAGGTGATCGGCGATCATCGTGCGCATCGGTCCGTGGTCTTCGACCAGCAGGATCTTCATGCCAGCACAGCCCTCCTTTCCGGGCCGTTCCACGATAGGGGCGCAGCTTGACCGCTCGCTGACGGATGAAATTATGGGCGGCAAGCGGCAGGCTCAGCAATCCCAATAGGAATTTCACAAAAATGGCACAGCCGAGACCCGCACGCGGCCGCGGACGCACGACGGTCCAGCGAAAATCGATGGTGGCGTCAGCCGCCCGTAAGCACAAGCCGCCAGATTTCGTGCATCGGCAACCGAGCAAAGGAGAACAAGCGATGCGTACGACGAAGTTTTTTACCGCCCTGGCTGTGGCAGGTTTGCTGACGATCGGCAGTGTCGGAGCCGCGCTGGCGCAGGCAGCCGACATTGAGACAACCGCGGACGGTAGTGCCACGATCTTTGAGGCCGGTTCTAACCCGAGCCGCAACGTCTCGACCTACGACGGCTTTGCGCCCAATGCGGGATTTTCGGCACACAATCATCCGCACGGCACGCGTCACTGGTAGCCGGAACTATCGCAGAATCTCGCCGCCTTCAAAAAGTGAGGGCGGCGAGACCTCGTCTGAGGCCTGCGCCGCCCTCGTCAATTGACAGACCGTTAGTTGAGCTTTTCTTCGACCTTCTTGGTCTTGCCGTCCTGGAGCAGCGTGACCTGCGCGGCATCGCCAGCCTTCGGCACGACGCGGATCGCGACGTAGCCCGGATTCGCCTTGACCGCCTCGGCAGCCGCCTGGTCCAGCGAGACCTTGGCATTAGCCAGAGCAGCAAGCTGTTTGCCGGCGTCCTTGATGTCGTCCGGATCGGTCAGCTTTTCGTCGCTCTTGATCTTGTTGGTCTCGTAATCGACGATGACCTCATGCACGTCGGCCGCGCTGCTGCCCTTGCTCACGAACACCGAGAGCTGAAAGCCTTTATCCTCGTCGACTTCATACTGCGCTGAAATCGCCTTGCCGCCTGCCGCCGCGGTCTTGATGCCGTCAGCGAGCGGCGTCTTCGCATTCGATATCCATTTGATCAGTTGCGGCATCTGCTTGCCGTATTCGTAGTCGGAGTCGGCATGCGCCACCGCTGCGGTGAACGCGATGGCTCCCACCATCATCAATCCCAGCACTACCTTCTTCATCATCATGCAGTCTCCCTGGATCTGTTACGCGTTGAGTCGTGACACGATACTAAAGTTGGACGTTTCGAAATTCCGGACGACGGGCCAACTTTATTCCGCCGGACCCGGCCGCAGGCGACGCTGTGCCGCCGACTTCAGCAGATGCATCACCGGCGGGCGTTCGCGCTTGTGCACGAGCATGCCCACCAGCACCGGCATGGCCAGCAACACAAGCGGCAGCTGGACGGTGATGCCGGCGATGATCGCGATTGCCAGTGGCTGGAGCATCTGGTCGCCCGAGCCGCTGATCGCCGCACCCAGCGGCAACAAGGCCAGGATCATCGCCAGCGTGCTCATCACGATGGGCCGCAACCGGTTGAGCGCCGCCTCGTAGATCGCCTGTCGCGGCGGCATGGTCTTCTCGAGCATCTGATATTCCGAGAACAGG
>DATEMD010000049.1:0-6445 GCA_035275845.1 Allostellaceae bacterium
TGCGTCGCGGCAGTAACCGACAACGACGGCGCCAGCCGTTTGACCAGCTTCTCGGCCGCCGCACGCTTCTCGTGCACGACGAGATACTTGAGCGATTCCGGCAGGACGAAATAGGCCAGGATGGCGAGCGCGATCGGCAACACGCCGCCGATGAAATAGATCACCTGCCAGCCGTAGGTCGGCGCGAGATAGACCGCGGCGAAGCCGGGGAACGCGCCGCCGAGCGTGACGCCGCAGAACATGATGATGATCAACGTCGCGCGCACGCGGCGCGGCGCGTATTCGGCGTTGAGCGCGATCAGGTTCGGCATCATGCCACCGATACCGACGCCGGCGAAGAAGCGCAGGATGCGCAGCGTCTCAAGATCGGTCGCCCAGACGCAGGCAAGCGTGAAAACGCCGAAGATCAGGCTCGACGCGATGGTCGCCGTCCGGCGGCCCATGCCGTCGCCGAGATAGCCCAGGATCGGCGCGCCGAACAGCATGCCGAAGAGGCTGGCACTGATCACCGTGCCCATGAAGATTCCAGGATTGGCGACATGCCATTCCTTCAGCAACAGCGGCGCCGACGCCGAAATCGCCGAGATGTCGTAGCCGTCGAAGATGATGATGATGAACGACCAGACGATGACCGACCAGTTGAAGCCATCGAGCCGGCGGTCGTCGATGATGCGCGCGACGTCGATCGTCGGAGCCGAAGCCATGGAAAGTGCCCTCCCCCTGGGTGGCCGCCTTGCGCCGACGGTCGCTTTTGCTTTGCCGCGATTATCGGCGACGGGTGGCGCGGCGTCAAACCATGGGATCGTGCCCACGGCGCGTGCTGGCCGGCCCGCGGGCGACCGGTATATAGTGCGGCGATGCAAATCATCCTGCCGATTTTGGTCGTCATCGCCATGCTCGCGACGCTCGGCACGCTGCTCGTCGGCGTGTTCTGGATGGCGCGTGGCGGCGATCCTAAGCGCGCCAACGCCATCATGCGCTATCGCATCTGGTTCCAGGGCACGGCGCTGCTGTTGTTCTTCATCTTCATGATGCTGTATCGGCGCTAAGCTCGCCGATGGTTCGTCTAACGCGCATCTACACCCGCGGTGGCGACAAGGGACAAACCTCGCTGGTCGACGGCAAGCGCGTGCCGAAGCACGGACCGCGCGTCGCTACCTATGGCGCGGTCGACGAGGCGAACGCCGTGATCGGCCTGGCCCGCCTCCACGCCGCCGACGCGACCGACAGCATGCTCGGCCGCATCCAGAACGACCTGTTCGATGTCGGCGCCGACCTGGCGACGCCGCACGCCGGCCGCAAGGCCAAGGGCGCGTTGCGCGTCGTCGCCGCGCAGACCGCGCGGCTCGAGCGCGAGATCGACGCGCTCAATGCCGAACTCGAACCGCTCAAGTCGTTCGTGCTACCGGGCGGCACGCCGCTCGCCGCCGCGTTGCATCTGGCGCGCACGGTTGTACGGCGCGCCGAGCGCGCGGTGACCGCGCTCGCCGCCCAGGAACCGATCAATCCCGAGGCGCTCAAATATCTCAACCGGCTGTCGGACCATGTCTTCGTGCTGGCGCGGCACGCCAACCGCAAGGGCCGCGCCGACGTGCTGTGGCGACCGGGCGCCAATCGCTGATCGAACGCGGCGCGGCAGCGGGCTTCGCCGCATGAAATTTCCGTTACGAACCGCTTGCCATCGCTTTGTGCGCGTGCACAAATCAATCCCGCACTGCAGCAAGGCAAGTGGGAAGCCCGTTCATGAAGGTTCTGGTCGCCGTTAAGCGGGTGATCGACTTCAACGTCAAGATCCGCGTCAAGGCGGACGGCAGCGGCGTCGAGACGGCGAACGTCAAGATGTCGATGAATCCGTTCGACGAGATCGCGGTCGAGGAAGCGGTGCGGCTCAAGGAAGCCGGCAGCGTGAAGGAGATCGTCGCGGTCTCGATGGGCGCGCCGCAATGCCAGGAAACCATCCGCACCGCGCTGGCCATGGGCGCCGACCGGGGCCTCCATGTCCTGACCGACGTCGAATTACAGCCCCTTGCTGTCGCGAAATTACTGAAGGCGATCGTCGCCAAAGAACAACCGCAGCTTGTGATCATGGGCAAGCAGGCGATCGACGACGATTGCAACCAGAGCGGCCAGATGCTGGCGGCGCTCTTGGGATGGGGCCAGGCGACGTTCGCGTCGAAGCTCAAACTCGCCGACGGCAGCGCCACGGTGACGCGCGAAGTCGATGGCGGTCTCGAAACTATCGCACTCAAGCTGCCGGCGGTGGTGACCACCGATCTGCGCCTCAACGAGCCGCGCTATGCCTCGCTGCCCAACATCATGAAGGCGAAGAAAAAACCGATTGAACAGATCACTTCCGACGCGCTTGGCGTCGACGTGAAGCCGCGGCTCACGACGCTCAAGGTCGCCGAGCCGCCGAAGCGCCAAGCCGGCAAGAAGCTCGGCTCGGTCGCCGAATTGGTGGACAAGCTGCGCAACGAGGCGCGGGTGATCTGATGGCGGTCCTGGCCCTCGCCGAACATGACGGCAAGGCGCTGAAGCCGGCGACGTTCAACACGGTCGCGGCGGCGACCAAGCTCGGCGAGGTGCACGTGCTGGTGGCGGGCGCGGGCTGCGCCGGCGTTGCGACCGAAGCCGCCAAGATCGCCGGCGTGACCAAGGTGCTCGCGGCCGATGACGCGATCTATGCGCATCCTCTGGCCGAAGAGCTGGCGCGATTGCTCGTGAGCCTGGCGAAAAATTATTCGCACCTGCTGGCGCCGGCGACCACCTTCGGCAAGAACGTCATGCCGCGCGCCGCGGCACTCCTCGACGTGGCGCAGCTCTCCGACATTTCCGCCATCGTCTCGGCCGATACGTTCGAGCGGCCGATTTATGCCGGCAACGCGATCGCCACGGTCAAATCATCGGACGCGATCAAAGCGATCACCGTGCGCGCCACAGCCTTTCCCGCCGCGGATGCTGCCGGTGGCAACGCCGTCATCGAAACGGTTCCGGCGGCCGGCGGCACCGGCCTTGCGCAGTATGTCGGCGCCGAGATTGCCAAGAGCGAACGGCCCGAGCTCACTGCCGCACGCATCATCGTTTCGGGTGGACGCGGCCTGCAATCGGGCGAGAACTTCAAGCTGCTGGAGCGGCTGGCCGACACGCTCGGCGCCGCGGTCGGCGCGTCGCGCGCCGCGGTCGACGCCGGCTTCGTGCCGAACGACTACCAGGTCGGCCAGACCGGCAAGATCGTCGCGCCCGAGCTTTACATCGCCGTGGGCATTTCGGGCGCGATCCAGCATCTCGCCGGCATGAAGGATTCCAAGGTCATCGTCGCGATCAACAAGGACGAGGAAGCGCCGATCTTCCAGGTCGCCGATTACGGCCTGGTCGGCGATCTGTTCGAAATCGTGCCCGCGCTCGATCAGGCACTGGCGAAGCGTGGCGCGGCATAAACGGGGGCAACGCATGGCGGAAGCAGCGACACCAATCAAGAACATCGGCATCATCGGCGCCGGTCAGATGGGCAGCGGCATCGCGCACGTCGCGGCGCTCGCCGGTTACGACGTCTATCTCACCGATCTCGACCAGAAGGCGCTCGACCGTTCCGCCAGCGTCATCGACAAGAACCTGGCGCGCCAGGTGAAGAGCGGCAAGATCAAGGAGGCCGACAAGACGGCGGCGCAGAAGCGCATCACGACCGGCACCGCATTCGACCGCTTCAAGGAATGCGACATGGTGATCGAAGCCGCGACCGAGAAAGAGGCGGTCAAGCGCGAGATTTACAAGAAGCTGGTTCCCAACCTGAAGCCGTCGGCGATCGTCGCCAGCAACACCTCGTCGATCTCGATCACCCGGCTTGCCGCCACGACCGACCGGCCGGGCAAATTCATCGGCATGCATTTCATGAATCCGGTGCCGGTGATGACGCTGGTCGAGTTGATCCGCGGCATCGCCACCGACGAATCGACCTTTGCCGCGGTCCGCGAGCTGGCCGTCAAGCTGGGCAAGACGCCCGTGGCGGCGGAGGACTTCCCGGCGTTCATCGTCAACCGCATCCTGCTGCCGATGATCAACGAGGCGGTTTACACGCTCTATGAAGGCGTCGGCTCGGTCGAGGCGATCGACACGGCGATGAAGCTCGGCGCCAACCATCCGATGGGGCCGCTCGAACTCGCCGATTTCATCGGTCTCGACACCTGCCTGGCGGTGATGCAGGTGCTGTACGAAGGACTCGCCGATTCGAAGTACCGGCCCTGCCCGCTGCTGGTCAAATACGTCGAAGCCGGCTGGCTCGGACGCAAGGCCGGCCGCGGATTCTATGATTATCGCGGCGACAAACCGGTGCCGACCCGCTGACCGTCGCGATGTGAGCCGAAGTTCGCCAATTCGAAAACGGTTGACTAGCTTTTCAGCCGATAGCCGGTCTTGAAGAAATACCACACGATCGCCAGGCAGATGGCGAGGAAGACAAGCGTCATCGCCAGACTCACCTCGACATTGACATCGGCGATGCCAAAAAAGCTCCAGCGGAAACCGGAGATCAGATAAACGATGGGGTTGAACAGCGTGATCGTCCGCCACGGTTGCGGCAACACGCTGGTCGAATAGAAAGTGCCGCCGAGAAACGTCAGCGGCGTGATGATGAGCAGCGGCACGATCTGCAATTTTTCAAAACCTTCGGCCCACAGCCCGAGGATAAAGCCCAGCAGGCTGAAGCCGACCGCGGTCAGGATGAGGAAGCCGAGCATCCAGAACGGATGCGCGATATGGATCGGCACGAACAGGAACGATGTCGCCAGAATGATAAGGCCGAGAACGACCGACTTGGTCGCCGCCGCGCCGACATAGCCGAGCACGATCTCGAACGACGATACCGGCGCCGAAAGGATTTCGTAGATAGTGCCGACGAAGCGCGGGAAATAAATGCCGAACGAGGCATTGGTCACGCTTTGCGTCAACAACATCAGCATGATCAGGCCGGGCACAATGAAGGAGCCGTAGCTTACGCCGTCGATCTGGGTGATGCGCGAGCCGATCGCCGCGCCGAACACAATGAAATACAGCGAGGTCGAGATCACGGGCGACACGACGCTCTGAAATAGCGTGCGCCCGGTCCGCGCCATTTCGTACAGATAGATCGCGCGCACGCCGTAGAGATTCATCGCCGCTGCCTCACCAAATCGACGAAAATGTCCTCAAGCGAACTTTGCGTGGTCTGTAAATCCTTGAATTTGATGCCAGCGCGGCCGAGATCGTCGAGCAGTGCCGTGATCCCGGTGTGCTCGCCCTTGGTGTCGTAGGTGTAGGTCAATTCCCTGCCGCCGGCGCCCAAGGTCAGCCGATAATCCGACAGTGCGTCCGGGATTGCATCGAGGCGGTCCCGCAGTTCGAGCGACAATTGCTTCTTGCCGAGTTTACGCATCAGCTCGGCCTTGTCCTCGACCAGGACGATCTCGCCTTTGTTGATGACGCCGACGCGGTCGGCCATGTCCTCGGCTTCTTCGAGGTAATGCGTCGTGAGGATGATGGTGACGCCGGAGGCGCGCAATTCGCGCACGAGCTGCCACATGTCCTTGCGCAACTCAACATCGACCCCTGCGGTCGGCTCGTCGAGAAACAGGATTTGCGGCTCGTGCGCGAGCGCCTTGGCGATCATCAGACGGCGCTTCATGCCGCCGGACAGCATCCTGATCTTGGCGTCCCTCTTGTCCCATAGCGAAAGCTCTTTGAGGACTTTCTCGATGTGGGCGGGGTTCGGCGGCATGCCAAACAGCCCGCGGGAAAAGCGCATGGTTGCCGGCGGCGTCTCGAAGGTGTCGGTGGTGAGCTCCTGCGGCACCAACCCGATCAGCGAGCGGGCGGCGCGGTAGTCGGCGATAATGTCGTGGCCGTCCACCGTGACGGTGCCCGTCGTCGGCTTCACGATGCCGCAGATGATGCCGATCAGCGTCGTCTTGCCGGCGCCGTTCGGGCCGAGCAGCGCGAAAATTTCGCCGCGGCGAATGTCGAGATTGATACCTTTGAGTGCCTGGAAGCCGGATGCGTAGGTCTTGCCGACATGCGAGACCGAAATGGCAGACATCGTGATTTCCGCAGCCGTGGTGGAGCCGCTTTGTAGCCCGTAACCATCCGCAGCGGCGAGAGAAACCCGACAGTCGGCTATGCGTGATCCGCGCATCGATTAGGAGACGAGGTGTTCAGTCCCGTTGTAGGGTGGGGTGGGTCGTATCCGAATCGGTTTGACTGATCCCCCTAAACTGCGGCACCAGCCACCCTCTACGCGATGACATTGCAGCGTCATACTTTTTTGGCTTTAATGCCCGGTAAGGGCGGGTTCGAGGCCGCCGGGATCTGGAGGCTGGTTGTCAGTCGCGCTCGATAGTTGTCCGGCGCTCGTGCTCAACGCGGATTTCCGTCCGCTGAGCTACTTTCCCCTTTCGCTCTGGTCGTGGCAGGAAAC
>DATEMD010000050.1:0-12895 GCA_035275845.1 Allostellaceae bacterium
GGTGCGATGCCGTGGCGACGACGGAAACCGGCGCCGTCCCCCTTGTCCGCGCCCAGCTCGACCACCGGATGGCCGACATACGAGCATGACAGTCCAACCTTGGTGAAATAAGGCGGCTCGAACGGCAGCAGCGCCATCAAATGGTCGTACCAGCGCGCCATGCGCCGCGCGCGACCGCCGCGCCATGCCCACACCATCGGCGCGACATAATGGATCAGAGGCACGACGTCGCCGGCGCGGCGCAGCCGCTGCGCCACGCGCCAGTTGAAGCCCGAACTGTCGATGGTGACGACCGCGGCCGGTTGGCGCGCGCGGATATCGGCCACCGCCTGCGCGACGCGCCGCAGGATGGTGCGGGCGCGCGGCAGCACCTCGGCAACACCCATTACGGCCAGATCGTCGAGTGGAAACAGGCTGGCCAGACCTTCGGCGGCCATCTGTTCGCCGCCGATGCCGGCAAAGCGCACCGCGCCCTTGGTGCGTTGGCGCAATGCGCGCATCAGATTGGCGCCCAGCGCGTCACCGGACGGCTCACCGGCAATGAGATAGATAAGCGGTGCGTCGGTTTTGCTGGAGACGGCGGGCGACGGTGCGTGCATGCCGACGACGAACAAACCCGCTTGATCCGCCGCCTGGATGATCGCGGCGCGGTCGATCAGCAACGTCGCACCGGCCTCAACGACGATGCCCTTGAGACCCGCGGCGGCAGCAGCCGCGACAGTGTCGGGGCCGATCGCCGGCAGATCGGCGCGCCGTTCCTGTCCCGGCTTGCTGGTCTTGACCACGACGCCGCCGGCCGAGCGACCTTTGCAGCGCCGCAACAGCGCGTCGGTGCCATCAGGACCTTCACGGTCGACAACCCGGCCAGCGGCCACGACGACGGCCTGACCTTTGTCGCGGGCGCCGTGCTCGCGCGCCGCGGCCAAGCCAAGTGCGATATCGGTGGCGGCCGACGGATCGGGCACGCGTTTGCCGAGCGGCCCCTCGGGAGCGAGATCGCGCGCGAGAATGCTTTCGGCGCCGACGACGGCGAGGCCTTCAGCTTCGAGCGCATGGATTACCGCGCGCAGCAGGCCGTCGTCGCCGAGTGCGCGCCAGCCGAGCGCGGCGAAGAACTTGAGCGTCCGCCAATCAGGCCGCAAAGCCAGCGGCGACGGCCGCCGCACGCCGCCGGCCATGACCAGCTCGCGCACGCCGTGGGCGCGCAGTATGGCGACGCCCGTACCCGCCTGACCCAGGCGGATCCATGCATGCGGCACATTTTTGACGATGACAGGATCGGCAGCGTTGGTAATGGCGAGGACGAAGACTGGCCGGCCCGCCTTGGCGCACGCTTCGATCAGACGTCCGGGAAGCGCGCCGGAGCCGGCGAGAATGCCGAGCGGGCCGGTCTCAGGCGCCGCCATTGGTGCGCGGCTGACACAGGCCGCGGATCGATTCAGCGCGGGCGAATTCAACCACGTCACGCACCGGACCGACCGTCGGGAACTGCTTGTCGACCGCGGCCAGCCGATCGGCGAACGTGCCGGTTTCGTTGCCGAACAGCATTTGATAGGCGGTGCGGAGCGCTTGGATGTCGTCACGGGCAAAGCCGCGACGCTGCATGCCTACGATATTGAGACCCGATAGCCGCGCGCGGTCACCCACCACCGAGCCATAGGGAATGACGTCGCGCTCGACGCCGGTGACGCCGCCAACCATGGCGTGGCGACCGATGCGGACGAACTGATGCACAGCCGAAAGGCCGCCGAAGACGGCATAGTCCTCAATCCGGACGTGACCCGCGAGCGTCGCGTTGTTGGCCATGATCACATGATCGCCGATGATGCAGTCATGCGCGATATGGACGCCGACCATGAACGCGCAATTATCGCCAACGCGCGTCACCATGCCGCCGCCAGAAGTGCCGGGATTGATCGTGACCTGCTCACGAATGACGTTGTCGCGGCCGATCTCGAGCCGCGACTCCTCGCCCTTGAACTTGAGATCTTGCGGGATATGGCCGATCGACGCGAAGGGAAAGATGCGCGTGCCATCGCCGACGGTGGTCCGGCCGGTAACGACGACGTGCGAGATCAACTCGACGCGCTCGCCGAGCGTGACCTTGGGACCGACCAGACAGTAGGGCCCGACGATTGTCGTGGCGGCGAGCTTCGCGCCCGGCTCGACGATGGCCGTTGGATGGATTTGCGCCATTTCCTGACTCAGCTATCCAGAATCATCGCGGCGAAAGTTGCCTCCGCCACCACCTTGTCGCCAACCTTGGCCTGGCCGTCGAACTTCCAAACCATGCCGCGATGCCGCTGGCAGGTGACTTGCACCATCATGACGTCGCCCGGCACGACCGGTCGGCGGAATCGGGCGCTGTCGATCGACATGAAATAGACCAGCTTGCCCTCGAAGTCGGGGCCGAGCGTGTGGACGACGAGCACCGCCGCGGTCTGCGCCATTGCCTCGATGATCAGAACGCCGGGCATCACCGGTCGCTGCGGGAAATGACCCTTGAAATAGTATTCGTCGGCGTTGACGTGTTTGACACCGATGGCGCTGTGGCCGGACCGGACATCGAGGACCCGATCGATCATCAGGAACGGATCGCGGTGCGGAATCATCTGCATGATCCGCGCCCGGTCGATATCGGCCGCGGTCACCGGCTGGGTATCCATTTTAGTCATCCCGCGTTTTGGCCAACCGTCGGAGCGCGGCGATCATGCGGTGAAAATCGCGCACCGGAAAGGCCGGCGAGCCAAGCACGGTCGCGCCCGCTGGCACATCGCGCATGACGCCGGCCTGGGCGCCAATCCGCGCCCCTGAACCAATATTGAGATGTCCGATGAGGCCGCCCTGACCGCCGATCATCACGAAATCGCCCAACTTGGTGCTGCCTGAGATGCCGGTCTGCGACACGAGCACACACTGGCGGCCGATTTGGACGTTGTGCCCGATCTGCACGAGATTATCAATCATCGTCCCCGGCCCGATGACGGTGTCGGGTCCGGCGCCGCGATCGACCGTCGAATTGGCGCCGATTTCGACGTCGTCGCCGACAATGACTCGGCCGAGTTGCGGCACCTTGACGAAGCCTTTGCGGTCGGGCGCGAAACCGAAGCCCTCCTGGCCAAGGCGCGCGCCCGGATAAATCCGCACTCGGTTGCCGACGAGACTGTGACTGACGCTGGCATTGGCGCCGACGCGCACGTCATCGCCGAGCACCACGCCCGCGCCGATTACCGCATTGGCGCCGATGAGGCAGCGCCGGCCGAGCTTCGCGTGATCGCCGATCACGGCATTGGCTTCGACGCGGCAGCCTTCTCCAAGTTCCACGGTCGCGTCGACGACTGCCGACGGCGCAATGCCGGGCGCCGGCGACGGCTCGGGATAGAAGGCTTGCGCCGCGAGGGCATAGGCGCGATAGGGCTCGGGCGTCACCAAAACCGCGACGCCCTTCGGCGCCTCGCGCGCCAGATCGGGATGAACGAAACAGGCTCCGGCGCCCGTCTTGCGGAAGAGATCGACGTACTTGCGATTGTCGAGGAAGCTGAGTTGATCCGGTCCAGCGGCATCGAGCGGCGCGACGTCGCGCAGCGTCAATTTCTCTTTGCCCGCTCCGACCAGCGTTGCGCCGGTGCGGCGCGTCATTTCTTCAACCGTGAACGGCCCAGCGACCGTAAAGAAGCGCTTGTCCGCCATCAGTGCTGCGCCGGAGCTGCCGGCGGCGGTGCACCTGGAACTGGCAGGTTGACCTGCATCGACGGCAGCTGCGCATCGAGCCGCTTGGTCACCTCGGCCGTGATATCGAGGTTGTTCGCGGAAAACAACACGGCGGCGCGCGTCAGCACCATGTTCGCCTTATGCTCACTGGCGATCTGGGCGATGATCTGCAATGCGGTATTCTCGATCTTGGTCATCGCCTGATTGTAGCTCTGTTGCAACGCCTGGCGTTGCCCCTGGACGGTGCGGTCGAGCGCATCGAAACGCTGCTGATACTCGCGTGTCTTCGCACTGAACGCATCCGTCGACAACGTGTTGCGCTCGCGCTCGAGTTCGTCGCGCATGTGCTGAAGCTCGTTCTCGCTGGTCGACACTTGCTTCGAGAAACCGGCCATAGCGTGGTCGATCTGCGTCTGCACCTCTTTGGCCGACTTGGCGTCGCGCAGGATTTGGTTGATGTCGGCGATGACGATGACGGTCGGCGGCAGCGGCGCTGGAGTCTGCCCAAGCGCCGGAACCGCCGTCAACGCCATGAAGCCCAGCAGCGCGGCGCCCGCAGCTTGCGCGATCCAAGAACGCGGCATTAGAAGCTCGATCCGAAGCCGAAGCGGAATATGCTTATCTTGTCGAATTTCTTGCTCAGAATCGGATGGCCGATGTCGATCCGGATCGGACCGAACGGCGATTGCCAAGTAAAGCCGAAGCCTGCTGAAACGCGGATCGAATTGCTCTGCTCGATGGGATTCGCGGCGTTCGCCGTATCGTCCGTATGGATGAGGCTGCCAAAATCGGTCCATAGCCGGCCTGACAAACCGAGTTCGGCCGGCAGGCCGAGCGGGAATCCCTGCGTTATCGAGCCGACGTAATAGGTGTTGCCGCCAAGCGCGTCTTGCGTATTCGCATCGCGCGGACCGATGCCGCCCGTCGCAAAACCACGCAGGTTGTCGCCACCGACATAGAACCTGTCTTCGATGCGAACCCCCTGGCCGACGCCGAAGATGTAACCACCCTCGCCGGTGATGCTCGCCACCCACTGCGGCGCCCAGGCGTGGTAGACGCCGCCCGACACCGAGGTGCGCAGGTAGCGCACGTCGCCACCGGCGCCGGCGAAGTCGTTACCCTCCGACACGAACCAGCCAGCTGTCGGATTGTTGGGGTTGTCGCGGCGGTCGTAAAGCAGTGTCTGCCCAATAGCCGAAGTCAGACGGCTGCCGGCCTGGTCGGCAACGTAGATCGAGGCCGGCGGGCTACACAGGCCTTGCGTGGCGCCACTGGTCGTACAGACGTTGAAAATGCGGTCTTGGCGTAGCGTGTATTTTACGGTCTGCCGCAACGGTCCGGCGATCTGATAGCCGGCGCGGAGGTCGCCGCCGAGCGTGAACTGGCTGAAGCCGGCGAAGTCCTGGTTGTTGCGCTGGATCGCAAAGATATCAAAGCCGGCGGCGACATTGCGATCGAGGAAATAGGGATTGGTGAAGCTGATATTGCCCTGCTGTGCGCGGAACGACGCTAACGTATCGACGCGCAGGTCGAGGCCTTGGCCAAGCAAGTTGCGCTCGTGGATGCCGGCATCAACCAACGGACCGTCCGTGGTCGAGAAGCCAACGCCGAACGTAAAGTCGCCGGTCGACTGCTCCTCAACATTGACGTGCACAACGGTCTTGTCCGCTGCCGCCCCCTGCGTGTTGGTAACCGATACCTTCTTGAAGTAGTTCAGATTCTTGAGCCGCTGTTGGGAGCGATCGAGCTTCTCGGTGCTGAACGCATCGCCTTCGACCAACCGCATTTCGCGGCGGATGACGCGATCGAGGGTGCGCAGGTTACCGGTAATGTCGATGCGCTCGACATAGACGCGTGGCCCCTCCTTTACATCGTAGGTCACGTCGATGGTGTGTTTATCCGCATTCCGATTCACACGCGGCTGAACCTGGACGAACGCGTAGCCGCGATTGCCGAGCGCGTTAGTAATCGCATGAATGGTGTCGTCGACCGCATCGGCGTTGTACCAGTCGCCTTCCTTGGTCGTAATCAATGCGCGAAGGATCGCTGGATCGATCGTCTTGAGTTCATTGACGAGATCCACCTTGCCGAACTTGTAGCGCTTGCCTTCTTCCACCGTGAACGTCACCAGGAAGCCGTCACGTTCGGGCGTCAACTCAGCGATCGCTGAGACCGTGCGAAAATCCGCGTAACCCTGCGATAGGTAGAATTTGCGCAGCAGATCGCGGTCATAGCTGATGCGGTCTGGATCGTAGGTATCGGACGTGGACAAAATACGCCACCAGCGCGATTCCTTGGTTGAAACCACGCCGCGCAGTTTGTCGGCATCGAAAATCTGATTGCCGACGAAATTGATGCTGGTCACGCCGGTGAAATTGCCCTCGTTGATCTCGAACACCAGATCAACGCGATTCTGATCGAGCTTGATGATCTTGGGATCGACCGTGGCAGCGAACCGGCCGTTGCGGCGGTAGAGATCAAGAATACGGCCGACGTCGGCCTGCACCTTCTGACGGGTATAAACGCTGCGCGGCTTGAGCTGGACCTCGTCGTTGAGCGTTTTGTCGCTGAGCTTGCTGTTGCCCTCGAAAACAATCCGATTGAGGACAGGATTCTCGACGACGTGAACAATGAGCGTGTCGCCTTCGCGCCGCAGCGTCACGTCGCTGAACAGGCCGGTGCCGTAAAGGCTTTTGAGCGACTGATCGAGACGCTCGGAATCGAATTTGTCGCCGGGCCCGATCTGCATGTAGGAGCGCACGGTTTCAGGCTCGACGCGCTGCGTGCCTTCGATACGAATCTCTTGGATGGTACCGCCTGAGCTGATCCCGCCCGGACTGGGCGTCTGGGCTAACGTCGGCGCCGGCGTCTGCGGCGTCGGCGGCGTTAGCCTCAGGCCTTGCGCCATCGCCGACGGCGCGACGACGAGCAAAGCCAACGCGAGCGCAAACACCAAAGCGGCGCCCGCCATCCTTCGCACGGTTCCCCCCTCCGCGTTCACGCTGCTACCCGCCGCTCTTCAAGTCCCGAAGCCCTTCAAGAACTTGAGGATGCCGATGTGCACGAGGTCGTTCCACGTGGCGAAGATCATCAACGTCAGCACCACGGCCAATCCCAGTCGAAAACCGTACTCCTGCGCGCGTGGTCCGAGCGGCCGGCCACGGAGCGCCTCGGCAGCGTAGAACAGCAGATGGCCGCCGTCGAGCACCGGGATCGGAAACAGATTGATCAGACCGAGATTGACCGAGAGCACGGCCATGAACCATATCAACGCGACGGCGCCGCCTTGCGCGACCTCGCCCGACATCTGAGCGATGCGCAATGGGCCGCCGATTTCGTCGGCCGGCCGCGCGCCGATGATCATCTGCCACACCGCGGTCAGCGTGCCGGTGATGAGATTGCCGGTTTCCTGTCCGGCGCGCCAAACCGCATCGACCGGATTGCGACGGACATAGTTGACGCCCTGGCGCTCGATGCCGAGCAACGGGAATCGATGGTCGTAGCCGAAGCGGTCGGTAACGGTGGTCACGCGCGGCGTGATCGACAAGGTCAGGTCCTTGCCGTCGCGCTGGACGGTGATCGCCAGCGGCTTGCCCGTGTCGAGCCGGACCGCCTGCTGGATGTCCTCGAAGCGGTGGATCGCCGATCCATCGATGCCGACGATCGTGTCGTTCGGCATGAGGCCGCCCGCAGCAGCAGCGCTACCCGCCTGTACTTTGCCGATTTGCGGCGGCGTGAACGGTTGACCGACCGTGGCGAAGAGCAACGCCAACGCCACCAGCGTGAAAACGAAATTGGCCGCCGGACCGGCGGAGACGACCGCGACGCGCTGCATCAGCCGCTTGTGGTGGAACGACACCGCCTTTTCGGCGTCGGTCATGCCGGCGAGTTGTTCGTCAGGCGCCGCCATCGAGGCAGGATCGGCGTCGCCGAACATCTTGACGTAGCCGCCGAGTGGCACCGCGCTCACCTTCCAGCGCGTGCCGACGCGGTCGGTCCAGCCGAAGAGTTCGGGACCGAAGCCGATGGAGAACGTCTCGATCCGGACCTTGTTCCAGCGCGCGACCAAATAGTGGCCGAGCTCGTGGACGAAGACGAGGACCGTCAAAACGACGAGAAACGGCACCACGTAGCCGATGCCACCGCTCAGGAAACCCATCAAAACCGCACTCCCGCGACCCCGAACGGCGGCTACATTAGCAAAAAACGGCCAAAAACAGGCTTTAAAAGCGCGGCAATGCGCCCCTGTGACCGAATCGCCAACGGCCGAATTAGCGCCATTGCAGCGGTGTCGCGCTGGTCGCCAGGATCAGCACGGCGAGCGTCAGGGACGCCGCCAACAGGCTGTCGAGTCGATCCAATAAGCCGCCATGACCAGGGATCAGACCGCCCGTGTCTTTGACGTTGAAGCGTCGCTTCGCCATGGATTCGACGAGATCGCCGAGCTGGGCGGCGATGCCAAGCAGCACGCTCGCGAGCACGACGACCGTCACCGTGCCACCGACCAGCGCGGCTGCACCCCAGCCGACGAGCGCGGCACCGGCGAGACCACCGATAAAGCCAGCCCAGGTTTTGTTGGGCGACAAGGCCGGCGCGAGTTTGGGTCCACCGATGGCACGGCCGACGGCGTAAGCGGCGATGTCGACGGCCCAGACCAGCGCCAGTAGCCACATTGCTGTGGCACGGCCACCGTGCGCGGCGACCCACAAAAAGCCGATGCAGCCAAGCGCCAGCCACAACGTCCCGCCGGCCGCCCAGAGCGGCGCTGGTCCAGTACGGCCGACTGTTTGGGCGCCGACCGCTGCCGCACCCATCACGGCAACCGCACAGGCGGCGGCCGGATAGGCAAAGGCGGCCAGCACGGCGGCGGCAAGCGGCGTGGCGACGATGAGCGCGCGGCGCTGTTCCGGGCCGCCGTTCACCAGTCGCGCCCATTCGATACCCATGCCGGCGGCTGCGGCGGCAACAAGCGCCGGCAACCACGGCCAGCCGTACCACACAGCGGCAAGCGCCGGCGGCATCAGCACCAGCGCGGAGACGATACGAAGCGTCAGAACGTTCGCGTCAGCGCGAGCCAACGGAGGCGCCGTAGCGGCGATCGCGGCCGTGAAAGTCGCGCACGGCCTTTTCGAGATCGCCCTTGGCGAAATCAGGCCATAGCGTCGGCGTGAACACCAGCTCGGCGTAAGCGGTCTGCCAGAGCAGGAAGTTGCTGATGCGCTGCTCGCCGCTGGTGCGGATGAGCAGATCGGGATCGGGAATGCCGACGGTCAACAGTCGTGCCGCGAACGTATCCTCGTCGACGGCGCCGGGCGCGAGACGTCCGGCAGCGACATCCTCGGCGAGACGCCGCGCCGCGAGCGCGATTTCCGCGCGGCCGCCGTAGCTCAGCGCGATCGACAAATTGAGGCGGTCGTTGCCCGCGGTCAGCGTCTCGGCGTTGTCGATCATGCCGACGATGTCGTTCGGCAGCTTGGCGCGCTCGCCGATGATGCGCAGGCGCACGCCGTTGCGGTGCAACTCAGCGATCTCGCCACGGATGTAATGACGCAGCAGACCCATCAGGTCGCTGACTTCGTCCACCGGCCGCTTCCAGTTCTCCGACGAGAAGCCGAACAGCGTCAGGTATTTGATGCCGAGTTCGACCGAAGCGGTCAGCGTGCGGCGCACCGCCTCGGCGCCGGCGCGATGCCCGGCGATGCGCGGCAGGCCGCGCGCCTTGGCCCAGCGCCCGTTGCCATCCATGATGATCGCGACATGCACCGGCGGTCGCAGATCCTGAGATGAAAAATCGTTCATCGTCGAGAACTACACCTGCAGGATTTCTTTGTCTTTTTGATGGAGCATCTCGTCGACGCGCTTGATCGTCGCGTCGGTCAGGTTCTGGATGTCCTTGTCGAGCTTGCGGTGCTGATCCTCCGAGATCTTGCCGTCTTTTTCCTGCTTCTTGAGGCCGTCGAGACCTTCGCGCCTGACGTTGCGGACGGCCACACGCGCCTGTTCGGCATAGCGCGCCGTCACCTTGGTCATTTCCTTGCGCCGCTCTTCGCTCAGGTCGGGCACCGGCACGCGCACAAGTTGACCGTCAACTTGCGGGTTCAAGCCGAGATTGGCTTCGCGGATCGCCTTTTCCACCGCCTTGACGAGACCTTTGTCCCACACCTGCACGATGATCAGCCGCGGTTCAGGCGCGCTGACCGAACCAACCTGATTCATCGGCATCGATTGACCGTAGCCATCGACCCGCACCGGATCGAGCAGGCTCGGCGACGCGCGGCCGGTACGAAGCCCCGCGAATTCCTTGCGCAGCACATCGAGTGTGCCGTCCATACGCTTGCGCAACGCGCTGACAACTGGATCTTCGCTCACGGCGTTTCCTCAATGACAGTGAAACGGCCCTTGCCCGTGACAGCGTCGGCGAGCGAGCCGGGTTGATGGATGGAGAAGACCAGGATCGGAATGTGGTTCTCGCGCGCCAGCGACACGGCCGCAGCGTCCATCACCTGCAAATCTTTCGACAGCACGTCGTGATAGCTGAGCCGTTCGAAGCGCGCGGCCTTTTTGTCCTTATTCGGATCGGCGGTGTAGACGCCATCGACCTTGGTCGCCTTCAAGAGCGCCTGGCATTCGGTCTCGGAGGCACGCAGCGCCGCCGCGGTGTCCGTGGTGAAGAACGGGTTGCCGGTGCCAGCGGCGAAGATCACGGCACGGCCCTTTTCCATGTGGCGGATGGCGCGACGCCTTATATACGGCTCGCATACCGCTTGCATCGAGATCGCCGACTGCACACGCGTCGGCACGCCGATGTGCTCGAGCGCCGACTGCATGGCGAGCGAATTGATGATGGTGGCGAGCATTCCCATGTAGTCGCCGGTCGCGCGATCGATGCCGGCGCCCTCGCCCGCCAGACCGCGGAAGATGTTGCCACCGCCGATCACCAAGGCAACCTGAACGCCCATGGCGTGCACCGATTTCACCTCGGCGGCAAGGCGCTGGACGATCTTGGGATCGAGGCCGTAACCCTGATCGCCCATCAACGCCTCGCCCGACAGCTTCAGCAGGACGCGGCGGAATTTGGCGGCAGGCGCGACGGCCCGGGCAGGTTCAGCGGCCATGTTCAACGCTCTCGCACGGTTCTCATCGGACGGCGCGGATCATACATCATGCGCGCCGCCGGGATAAGCATCGCTCATTAGCCGCGATGATACCCCCTCACCCTGCCCTCTCCCCCTTCGAAGCCGAGGGAAATGAAGAGAAGCCGCCGTCAGCGTTTGGCGACGGCAGCGACCTCAGCCGCGAAATCGGTGGCTTCTTTTTCGATCCCTTCGCCCAGCGCAAAGCGCGCGAATCCGGCGAGCTTGAGCGGCGCACCCGACTCCTTGGCCACCGACTCGACGACCTTGCTAACTCGGCTTTCGCCGTCGACGACGTAGACCTGCTCGAGGAGAACGGTGTCCTCATAGAACTTCTTGAGCCGGCCCTCGACCATCTTGTCGATGATGTTGTCGGGCTTGCCCGAGGCTTTGGCCTGTTCGCGCAGCACGCCGCGCTCGCGCTCGAGGTCCTTGGCGTCGACCGATCCGGTGTCGAGATAGCGCGGATTGGCGGCGGCCACGTGCATCGCGAGGTTACGGCCGGCGGCGTTGAGCTTGTCGGCCAGAGCATCCGACCCGAGCGCGACCAATACGCCGATCTTGCCGAGACCGGGCGCCAGCGCCGAATGCATGTAGGCGACGACCGCACCCTTCGCCACGGCGAGCCGCTTGGCGCGACGCAGACTCATGTTCTCGCCGATGGTGGCGATCATGTGCGTCAGTTCCTCGCCGACGGTTCGGCCGCTGTCAGGGAACGGCGCGGCCTTGAGCGCCTCGACGTCGTCGCCTTTGTCGAGCGCGATCTGTGCCACGGTGCGAACGTAGTTCTGGAAAGTCTCGTTGCGTGCGACGAAATCGGTCTCGGCGTTGACCTCGACCAACGCGCCGACGTTGCCCTTGACCGCGACACCGACCAAGCCTTCGCTGGCGACGCGACCGGCTTTCTTCGCCGCGGCGGCGAGACCTTTTTTGCGCAGCCAATCGACCGCGCCTTCGAGATCGCCTTGCGTCTCGGCCAAGGCGCGCTTGCAATCCATCATGCCGGCGCCGGTTTTCTCGCGCAGGTCCTTCACCAGCGCGGCGGTGACTTCAGCCATAGTTCGGTTCCTTGTGGCGACGGAATTCGGTCAGGTCGACGCGCCCTCGGCGGGCTTGTCGGCTTCAGCCGGCTTCTCGACCGGCGGCCGCGTCGATGCGCCGGCATCGCCACCCGAAGCCGCCAACTCGGCCTGGAGACCGTCGAGCACGGCGCCGGCGACGAGCTCGCAATAGAGATGCACCGCGCGCATCGCATCGTCGTTGCCGGGGATCGGATAGGTAATGCCGTCGGGCGACGAGTTGCTATCGAGCACGGCAACCACCGGAATTTTGAGCCGGTTGGCTTCCTGCACCGCAATCGCTTCTTTATTGGTGTCGATCACGAACAGAATGTCGGGCAGACCGCCCATTTCCTTGATGCCGCCCAGGGCGCGCTCGAGCTTGTCGCGATCGCGCGACAGCTCCAGCAGCTCGCGCTTGGTGATGCCGGCTTCGGGCTGCGAGATCTTCTCGTCGAGATCCTTGAGCCGCTTGATCGAGGCCGAGATCGTCTTGAAGTTCGTCAGCATGCCGCCGAGCCAGCGGTGATTGACGAAATACTGGCCGCAGCGCTTGGCCGCGTCCGCAATGGGCTCCTGCGCCTGGCGCTTGGTGCCGACGAAGAGCACGCGGCCGCCGCCGGCGGCGACGTCGCGCAGCGTCTGAAGCGCCCGGCCCAGCATCGGCACGGTCTCTTCGAGGTTGATGATGTGCACGCCGTTGCGCACGCCAAAGATGAACGGCGCCATCTTCGGGTTCCAGCGGCGGGTGTGGTGGCCAAAATGCACGCCGGCTTCCAAAAGCTGGCGCATGGTGAAATCGGGAATCGCCATCGAAGGCATCCTTTCTCCGGTTAGTCCGCCGCGGGGCGTGTGAACCGGCCTTTTGGGCCAGCACCGGAACGGCGTCTCGTCCTTGATGCGGGACGAGAGCCAAACCCCGCGTGTGGGTTGTTGAAAAGTGGGCTTTAGATAGGGGAAAGCGGGCGGGAAAGCAAGATCACCGTCGCCCCG
>DATEMD010000051.1:0-4350 GCA_035275845.1 Allostellaceae bacterium
CGCAGGACAGCGACGGCAAGCCGGTTTATCTCAAGGATATCTGGCCGTCGAACCGCGAGGTGCAGGATACGGTGGCGCAAGCGGTGACCGCGCCGATGTTCCGCAAGCGCTATGCCGACGTGTTCCGCGGTCCGCCCGAATGGCAGACGGTGAAGCCGGCGGCCGGCGTTACCTTCGAATGGGATCCGGGTTCGACCTATCTCGCCTATCCGCCCTATTTCGACAATATGCCGAAGCAGCCGGCGCCGCTGTCGGACATCGCGAACGCGCGGCCGTTGGCAATTCTGGGCGACAGCATCACCACCGATCACATCTCGCCGGCGGGCTCGATCAAGCGCGACAGCCCGGCAGGCGAGTATCTGGTCGCACATCAGGTGCGGCCGGCCGAGTTCAACTCCTATGGCGCGCGTCGCGGCAACCATCAGGTGATGATGCGCGGCACCTTCGCCAACATCCGCATCCGCAACGAGATGGTGCCAGGCGTCGAAGGCGGCATGACCAAGCACCTGCCCGACGGCAAGGTGATGCCGATCTACGACGCGGCGATGCTTTACAAGAAAGAGGGCGTGCCGCTGGTGATCGTCGCCGGCAAGGAATACGGCTCTGGCTCGTCGCGCGACTGGGCGGCGAAAGGCACGCTCTTGCTCGGCGTCAAAGCCGTCATCGTCGAGAGCTTCGAGCGCATCCACCGCTCGAACCTGATCGGCATGGGCGTGCTGCCGGTGCAGTTCAAGGACGGCGTGAGCCGCCAGAGTCTCAAACTCGACGGTAGCGAGTTGTTCGATATCGTCGGCATCGCGTCAGGCTTGAAGCCGCGCGCCGAGCTCACCTGCCGTATCACGCGCAAGGACGGCAAGAGCGAGGCGATCAAGCTGCTCTGCCGCATCGACACCGTCGACGAGCTCGAATATTACCGCCACGGCGGCATCCTCCAATACGTCCTGCGCCACATGATGCAGGTAAAGTGACGCCGCCGCGGCGTCACTTCAGCGGCGAAAATCCGACCGGGTTGAGGATCTTGGTTTCCTGCGCCAGCAGCACGCCCGGCGGCTGGTTCTTGAGATAGTCCTGCCAACGCGGATCCTTGGCCATGGCGCCGCGCTTCTGCTCGCGCTCGGCCAGCGACTTGTAGGCCCAGATGTGCGTGATCTGGTTGAGCGTGCCGATCTCGCTGGTGCCGAAGAAGATCAGCGTGCCGAGCATCTCCTGCTGAATCGGCAGGCCGTTCTTGCCGTAATAGTCGAGCCACTGCTGCGCCTTGCCGACGGCGGCGGTGTACGTGCGAATTTCGAGGATCATGGCGTCGCTTTCCGGTGATTGCAGCGCGGCAGCGTGGCCGCCGTGCCGCTGCCGGTCAAGCGCCGCAGCACGGTGCCAGCGTCTGCGCCAGCGCCAGCAAGCTCTCGTCGCCGCGATCCCAGCCGATGAACGACAGGCCAACCGGCAGACCGCCGATCTGCGTCGCTGGAATCGTCACCTGCGGCAAGCCCGATATGCCCGCGATACACGTCAGCGCCATGACGCGGGCGCGGAAATCGTCGAGCGTCGGCGTGTTGGCGTCGGTTTCGGGTGCGACACACGGCACCGTCGGCAGGCAGAGCACGGTGCCGACCGGCACGTGCGCGTGGATCGCCTTGCGGGCCGCGGCCCGGACCTGCCGTGCGACGCGTGCTTGGTCCGCGGTCACGGTGGCGGCAAACGCCAGCCGCTCCTTGATGCCGGGGCCGAGTGTCGGCTGATGACGGGCCATCCATTTGCCGTACGCCGACCAAATCTCGCGGCCCTGGATGGTGCGGAAGGCGTCGCGCCAAGCGGCGGTGCCGACCGACGCGATGACGGTCTCGCCGGTCGGCGGTAGCAGCGAGGCCGCGCGCGCGAGGAAATCCCGCAGCACCTCGGCCACTTCGATATCGGCTTGGGCCCAGGCGTCGGTCGCCAGCAGCACACGCCGGATCGGCGCGCGCCGACCCTTGCCGCCGAGCAGCACCGGCCCAATGCGCGCCAGGATTCCGGGCGTCGCCGCGAACCAGCCGATGCAATCGAAGCTCGGCGCCATCGGCATCGCGCCAACGGCGCTGACGCGGCCGTGGCTCGGCCGCAAGCCGTAGATGCCATTGAACGCAGCCGGCACGCGCACCGAGCCGCCGGTATCGCTGCCGAGCGCGAAATCGCACGCGCCGGCCGCCACCGCGACCGCCGAGCCGGACGATGAACCGCCCGGCAGCCGTCCCGGTGCGCGCGGATTGACCGGCGTGCCGTAATGCGCGTTGGCGCCGGTAACGCTGAAGAAGAATTCGTCGCACACCGTCTTGCCGACGATGGTGGCGCCGGCGGCAAGGATCCGCCGCACCGCCTCGGCGTGACGCTGCGCCGGCCGGGCGGTCGCCAGCCATGTCGGATTGCCGCCACCGGCGCGTTCGCCTTTGACGTCGAACATGTCCTTGACCGCACAGCTGAGACCGGCCAGCGCGCCGCGCGCCGCGCCGGCGAGCGGCTGCGGCAGATCGTGTGGCACAAAAGCGCTGCTGCGGCGGCTCGGAACGGTAACCGCCATTCGCGGGGGCGACATCGCGATCCTCTTCGCTCGGAATAGAGCCTATCCCCGGCCGCAACGGAAGCGGCAAGCGCTTTCACCGCGATGTGATAAGGCGCGACTGGCGCGTGGCGCGACGCCGTCGCAAGATGCGACATGCTTCGGTCGCGTCTCCATTTGCTGGTCGTTTTGGCGTCGCTGGCCGCGCTGGCGGCCGATTCGGCGGCCGCCGAAGAATCGGTGTCGCCGGCGATGCAACCGGCGCCTGTGGTCGTCGAGCTGTTCACATCGCAGGGTTGCAGCAGCTGCCAGTCGGCCGATGCGTATTTCGGCGAGCTGGCGAAGCGGCCGGACGTGATCGCGCTCGGCTTCCACGTCGATTACTGGAACTACATCGGCTGGGACGATCCGTTCGCCAAGCCGTGGGCAACCGGGCGCCAACGCGAATATCAGGACAGTCTCAAAACCCGTTTCGTCTATACGCCGCAGGTCGTGGTCGACGGCGCTGCCGAGGCAGCCGGCTCGGACGACGAGAAATGCGACGCCCTGATCGACGCCGCCCAGACGAAAGCCGCGCCGCGCCCGACGCTCGCGCTGCATTGGCGCGCGGACGGTGCGCTCGCCGTCGACGTCGGTTCAGGCCAATCGCCAGCCAGCCAGCCGGCGACGCTGTGGCTGATCGGCTATGATTCGACGCAGACGACGCAGGTGCTGCGCGGCGAGAACGAGGGTCGCACCATCACCGACGTCCATCCGGTGCGCAGCTACAGTGCGCTCGGCAAATGGGCGGGCTGGTCGGCCGAATTCATCGTGCCCGCCGCCAAGGTCAAGACGCTGGGTAACGGCGGCATCGCGGTTTTGCTGCAAGAGCGCGGCACCGGCCCCATCCTGACGGCGGCCGAGATCGCGCAGCGCTGACGGCTCAGGCCGTCAATCCTTTCGCCAACAGGTCGGACAGACGCCGCGCGAAAGCCGACGGATCGGGCAGCTGTTCGCCTTCGAGAATGCGCGCCTGATCGAGCAGCACCCAGGCGAAATCGCCGAGCGCGTTCGCCGCGCCTTCTTTGCCGGCCAAGTCGGCCAGGCGCGCGATCAACGGGTGCTTCGGGTTGACCTCGAGAATGCGCCTGCTCGCCTGGTCGAGCTTCTGATGCTGACGCAACAGGCGTTCGAGGCGCATGTCGAGGTCGCCGTCGTCAGCCACCAGGCAGACGGCGCTGTCGGTCAGATGCGTCGAGACGCGTACGTCCTTCACCGCGTCGCCCAGCGACAGCTTTATCAGCGCGATCAGACTGCCGGTCGCTGCATCGGCCGTCGGCGGCTCGGCCGCATCCTTCGCCTCGGCGGCTAGACCGTCGAGGTCTGCCGCGCCGCGCGTCGCCGACTTGAACGGCATGTCCTTGTATGCGCCCAGTGCCGGCAGCCAGAACTCGTCGACCGGATCGGTCAGCAGCAGCACTTCGACGCCGCGCGCACGAAAGCCTTCGAGTTGTGGACTGCGCGCGACGCGTTCTGGCGTATCGCCGCTGATCGTGTAGATCGCCTTCTGGCCGGGTTTCATGCGTGCCACGTATTCCTCGAGCGACACCAAGCCATCGCCGGCCGTGGAGCGGAAACGCACCAGCGCCAGAAGCTCGTCGCATTGCTCGCGATCCTCGTAGAGGCCCTCTTTCAGCACCGCGCCGAAATTGTCCCAGAACGTGGCATATTCGTCGGGCGCATCCTTGGCCTTCTTGGTCAGCTCGCCGAGCACGCGCTTGGTGATCTGCGTCCGCATCCGCGTCAGCATCGGATTCGCTTGCAGCATTTCGCGGCTG
>DATEMD010000052.1:0-14568 GCA_035275845.1 Allostellaceae bacterium
GTCAGCTGTACCGGCGAATCATCGGGCTGGAGCGATTGCCGCGTCACCGTCAGCTTGTTGCCGTCGATGGTCGCGCGCAGATCGTTTTCTTCGAGCTCCGGCTCCTTCATCAGCCAATAGACGATCCGGCGCAGCAATTCGACCTGCGGTCCGCCGCCCTCGTAACCGCGCGTCCACAGCCACATCTCGTCGGACATCAGTTGCGCGACGCGGCCTTTGCCGACGCGGTCGAGCACCAGCAGCGGCTCGTTCTGGTAACCGGTCATCACGGTCACGCCACGTTGGGCCTGGGCGCCGATGACGCGGAACCAGCGGCCCCAGGGGGGCACCGCATTGGCCTGCGCCGGCAAACCGGGCAGATCCTCGGTCACGGGATCGCGCCGGCCGATCGCCGTGACCTGCGGTACGAACCCGTGGTCGAAGACGTCACCGGTCGGTGCCGCCGGCAGCACCGCGCCCAGCGGCGTACGATAAAGCGACAGCGGCGTGGCGAAGGACGGGCCGGCGGAGACGAGCAGCGCGCCGCCATCGCGCACATAATCGGCGATGTTTTCGATGTAGGCCTGCGGCAGCACGCTGCGCTGGCGATAGCGATCGAAGATGATCAGGTCGAAGCTGTGCAACTTGACGTCGAACAGCTCGCGGATCGGAAAGGCGATCAGGCTGAGCTCGCGGATCGGCGTGCCGTCCTGCTTCTCCGGCGGACGCAGGATGGTGAAATGGATCAGGTCGACGGACGGATCCGATTTGAGGATATTGCGCCAGGTGCGCTCGTCCTGGTTCGGCTCGCCGCTGATCAGCAGCACCTTGAGGCGGTCGCGGACGCCGTTGATCACGAAGGCGGCGCGATTATTCTCAAGCGTCAGCTCGTGCGGTCCGGCGTTGACCGAAAGCTCGATGACATTGGGCCCACCGTGGTCGATGTCGACTGGCACGCTGACGTCGGTGCCGACCGGCACCGTGCGAATCGTCGGCAGGCCGCCATCCTTGCGAATGGTGAGCTGCGCCTCACCGGCGGCACCGGTCGCGGGCAGGTCCTCGACGCGCACGGTGAGCGCCACGGTCTTGCCGACCAGGCCGAATTTCGGCGCGTTGCGCACGGCCAGCCGCCGATCGGCTTCGCCCGGTTGGCCCGTCAGCAGCACGTGGAGCGGCGCGTCGGACGCCAGCCGCTGTGGCGGCGGCATGTCGTGGATCTGACCGTCGGTGATAAGGATCGCGCCGGCGATGCGCTGGTGCGGCACGTCAGCCAGCGTGTGGCTCAGCGCCGTATAGAGCTGGGTTCCCGCGTCGACCAAGGGCGCGGCGGGATCGGGCGCGCCAGCATGCACCACGCGCACATCGAGACCGGGCAGGTGCGCCAGTTGGTCGGTGACCGCTTGGAGCGCCGTCGCGGCGTATTGCTGCCGCTGGCCGATGTGCATGCTCGGCGAATCGTCGACGATCACGGCCGCGACGTCGTGTTGCGGCGCGCGCTTCTCCTCGACCAGCGACGGATTGACGACGATCGCTGCCAGCGCCAGCGATGCGAGCAGTCGCCAGACCGTGCCGCGAGCGCGCCGCCAGGCGCCGAACGCGATCAGCAAGGCGGCCACGGCGGCGAACACGCCGATCGCCCACCATGGCAGCAGCGGCGCGGTGGCAAGACTCCAGCCGGTCATTGTCCCAACCGTTCAAGAATCGCCGGCACGTGTACCTGGTCGCTCTTGTAGTTGCCGGTCAGCGCGTACATCACCAGGTTGACGCCGAAGCGATAGGCTATTTCGCGTTGCGGTTCGCCGCCGGGCACGACGGCATAGAGCGGCACGCCGTTGGCCTCGGCCGCCCAGGCACCGGCCCACTCGTTGCCGCCGACGATGACGCTCGACACGCCGTCATTGACCGCGTCTGCCGTCGGCTCGACCCAGATTTCGCCGCCGCTCCACCGGCCGGGAAAATTCTCCAGCAAGTAGAACGAGCGGGTGAGCACGTGGTCGGACGGTAGCGGCACCAACGGCGGAATCGTGAGGCCGGCGGCCAACCGCTTCAAACGCGCTTGTGCGGCGGCCGCGCTGAAGTCGTTCGGCTGTTCCTGGTCGCGGGTGTCGAACAGGATGATGCCGCCGGTGTTCAGGTAATGCTGCACGCGCGCGACCGCTTGCGGCGACAAAGCGGGCTCGCCGTCGACCACCGGCCAATAGAGCAGCGGAAAGAACACCAGATCGTCGGTCTCGGGATTGACGCTCATCGGTGCCGCCGCTTCGACGGCCGTGCGCTCGTTCAGTATCCGCGCCAAACCCACCAGCCCGGCCTTGGACTCGGCGTCAACGTCCGCGACGCCGGTGCGCACATAGGCGAGGTGGAACTGGCTCGCCCCCGCGATCGCCGCCGCGTCGTCGCCGGCGGCGTGCGCAACCGGCGCACTCAACAGCACGGTGCCGAACGCGATCGCGCTGGCCGCGGCGCTGGCGCGTCCGACGATCCGTGGCAGCAGGCCGCGGAGCGCGAGACCGATGGCGAAATCGGCGAGCATCAACAGCAAGGCGAAAGCCAGCAGCGGCGGTCGGAAATCGACCTCGGTGCTGCGCGCGAAATTTTCGCGGCGGACACCCGTTGGCAAAGGCGGTAACGGCGCGAAATGCGTCACCGCCGGCGCCAGGTTCAGCGCCACGCGCGCGTCGGCAGTGCCGTAGAAGCCCGGCGGGTTGCGCGGGCCGGCGACCGTTTTGGCGACGGCGCCGGCGGGAATCGTCGTGGCGGTCGCCTGCGCTGGGTGCAAGCGCCCGAAACCGTCGAGGGTCTCGACTGGCGGCAGCGGCTTGTCGCTTGTACCCGAGATACCCTGACTGACGGCCACGACGCGGCGGAGCATCTCCACCATCAGCCCCGAGATCGCCAGGTTCGACCATTCAGGATCGGCGGTGGTGTGGACCAGAACCAGCCAGCCTTTGCCGCGCTTCTCCGCCGTGACCAGCGGCGTACCGTCGGCCAGCCGCGCCCAGGTTTTTTGCGCGAGATCGACCGTCGGTTCGGCCAGCACCTGACGCGAGATGGTGACATCGCCAGGAATCGCCAGGCCAGCGAATGGGCTGTCGGCGGCGAAGGGCGCGAGTTTTGCCGGTCGTTCCCACGACAGCGCGCCGCCAAGCGTGCGGTCGCCGCTGCGCAGACGCACCGGCAACAGTGCATCGTCGGGCTGCGCCGCCAGACGCGGACCGGCGAAGCGCACGATAGTGCCGCCCTTGTCGAGCCAGCCGGCGATGGCTTGGCGATCGCTGTCGCTCAGCGACGCGCCATCGGGCAAGGCGAGCACGGCAATGCCGCCTTTGATGAGGGTGTCGACGTTGCCAGTGCGCACCTCGCTGAATGGCGACAACGCCTTGTCGAGATAATAGGCGCCGCTCAGCAGCGGTTGCGCCGCATCGCGATGCGCGACGATGCCGACCGGCCGCCGTTTCCAGCGTTCGTCGAGCAGCAGGGCGGCGCCCGCCGATGCTTCGTTCGCGATCGCGATCGACGCGACCCGGTTGCGCAACTCGGTCGGCATCGGGATGTGCGCGACGATCGACCCTTGGCCGGCGGGAATAGTCACCACGCGCCGCGCCATCAATCGCCCGTCGTCGCCGAGCGCGCGCAGCGTCAGTGTTTCGGGCAGGCTGGCGTCGGCACGCTCGACCGTCGCGGTCAGATCCTGGTCGTCGGAGTTCGCCGGCGCCAACAAGCGCGGCAAGGCGTTGCCGCTCGCCCCCATCACCGTCAGCGAACCGTGGCGTGCAAGGCCGCCTGCAAAGGCGGCGGCGTCGCCGCCGTCGAGCCCGTCGCTCAGCCAGACGATCTCGGCCGCATGTGACAGGTTCAGGCGCTCGAAGCGCGCCAACGCCTGGGCGCGATCGTCCGGCCACGGAAGCGGTTGCAGGTTGGCCGCCGCCGCCCGCGCGTCGGCTGGACGGAGCAGCGACAGATCGCTCGGAGCGTGGCCGCCCGGGGGATCGGCGGTGCCGAAGAGCACGATCTCGCGGCCTTCGCGTCCGGCCTGGTCGATCAGCCGGTCGAGTGCGGCGCGCATATCGTCCCAATGGCGCGCCGCGCCCCAGCCGTCGTCGACGGCGAAGACGACCGGACCGGCGACGGCGATCGGCGTGCGCGGATTGAGCAACGGCTGCGCCAACGCCAGGATCACCGCCGTGGCCAGAATCATGCGGAGCAAGATGAGCCAAAGCGGCGTCTTGGCCGGCGTCTCTTCCGGCGGCGCCAAGCCCAGCATCAGCCGCAACGCCGGGAAGCGGACGCGCTTCGGCGCCGGCGGCGTCACGCGCAACAACCACCACAGCACCGGCAGCGCCGCCAGTCCGGCTAACAACCACGGTGCCGCAAATGCGATGGAGCCGAGCGACAACATGCGCTAACGCTCCGCCAGAATCTGATAGAGGCCGAGCAGCGCATGTTGCGGCGGGTGATCCGTGCGATGCGTCGCGAAGGTCCAGCCGACGCCGCGCGTCAACGCCGCCAATCCATCGCGGTGCCGTCGGAGGCGCTCGGCATAGCCGGTGCGGATCGATTCGACGCGGCTGATCAACAGGGGATTCTCGTCCTCCAGACCCTCGAAGCGTACGCGGCCGGCAAACGGGAGGCTTTCTTCGGCCGGATCGAGCACTTGCAGCAGATGACCCTTGAGGCCGGCATCGGCATAACGCAGGACCAGCGCCGCCGTCGCTTCGAGCGGCGCCAGCAGATCGCCGATCCAGATCACTTGGCCGTGGCGCGGCAGCTTCTCGTAGGCTGGCAAGTCGGACGCGGTCGTGCCCCGTTCGAGCTGCAACGCCAGGCGGTCGAGCGCCGCGCGGCCATAGGCCGGCGCCAGGCCCGAGCCCATCAGCGTCACCCGCTCACCGCCGCGCGCCAACAGCGCTGCCAGCGCCAACGTCAATAGATCGGCGCGTTCGCGCTTGGTCGGCAAATTGGCGTCCGAGGCGTAGTCCATCGACCCCGATCCGTCGCGCCAGAGATAGACGCTTTGCGCCGCCTCCCATTCGGTCTCGCGCACATAGACGTGCTGTGTCTTGGCGGTTTCGCGCCAATCGATGCGCGTCACCGGATCGCCTGGCTCGTATTGGCGGAATTGCCAGAAGGTCTCGCCTTGGCCGGTGCGCCGGCGACCGTGCGTGCCTTGCACGACGGCGGCAGCCACGCGCTCGGCGGCAATCAGCAACGGCGGCAGCGCGAGCGAGGCTGCTTCGGCGCGGTGACGCAGCGCCGGCTTGGCCATCAGCGCAACGGGTCCAGCAGCCGGTCGATGACCTGCGCCATGCTCACGCCGTCCGCGCGCGCGGCGAACGTCAGCGCCATGCGATGGCGCAGCACCGGATGGGCCAGCGCCACCACGTCGTCGATCGACGGCGCCAACCGGCCGTCGAGCAATGCACGCGCCCGTGCGGCCAGCATCAGGGCTTGGCTGGCGCGCGGACCGGGGCCCCAGGCAATATGCGCTCGCGCCGCGTCGGCGGCGCCGTCGTCCGGCCGGCCCGAGCGCACCAGCGTCAAAATCGCGTCGACGACGCTGTCGCCAACCGGCACGCGGCGCACCAGCCGCTGCGCCGCCAGCAACTCGGCGGCGGTGAGCACCGGCGCGGCTTCGTCCTCGGCGATGCCGGTGGTCGCGATCAACATGCGGCGCTCGGCTTCGCGGTCGGGATAACCGACGTCGATTTGCAGGAGGAACCGGTCGAGCTGCGCTTCGGGCAGCGGATACGTGCCCTCTTGCTCGAGCGGGTTTTGTGTCGCCAACACGTGGAACGGCTTCGGCAATGGATGATATTGGCCGGCGACCGAGACGCGGCCTTCCTGCATCGCCTGCAACAGCGCCGATTGCGTGCGCGGGCTGGCGCGATTGATCTCGTCGGCCATCAGCAGCTGGCAGAACACCGGACCGGAAATGAACCGGAAGCCGCGCCGGCCGCTCTCGCTTTCCTCCAGCACTTCCGAGCCGATGATGTCCGCGGGCATCAGATCGGGCGTGCACTGGACGCGCTTGTCGTCGAGGTCGAGCACCGTGCCGAGCGTTTCGACCAGGCGCGTCTTGGCTAGACCCGGAACGCCAATCAGGAGGGCGTGTCCTCCGGCTAGGAGGGTGATCAACGCTTGATCGATGACCTCGGCCTGCCCGAAGATGACGCGGCCGATGCGTTGCCGCACGGCGGCGAGACGTGCGCCGAGCGCTTCGATCTCGCGCACGAGGTCGTTGCCGGCGGCGGCGATCGAATCGGTGGCGGTCAACGGACGCTCCTGTTGCGGACGCGGATGGTCATGGACAAAGCCTCGTCTCTCGCGCTCGAACGATTGGCGGCGGACACCGCGCAGCCGCCGCTGGCCGATGCCAGCCGGCGCGATTGCGGCGATTTTGGCATCCGCATCGACCGCGATGGTAGCTGGTTCTATCGCGGCTCATCAATCCACCGCATGGCGCTGGTCCGTCTGTTCAGCCGCGCCCTCGAGCGCGACGCGAATGGACAATATTGGCTGACGACTCCGACCGAACGCGGCCGTATCGCGGTCGATGACGTGCCTTTCACCGCTGTGGCGCTTGAGATCGTAAATCCTGGCGCGCAGCAACGGCTGATCTTTCGCACCAATGTTGACGAGATTGTGACCCTCGACGCGGCGCATCCGCTGCGCATGGCCGAGGCGCGGATGACGCGGACTCCCGTGCCCTATATCCTGGTGCGCGACGGGCTGGAAGCCCGCATAGCGCGGCCTGTATTCTACGATCTGGTGGAATTGGGCCGCGAAGAACGGTTCGGGGGCGACACGGAATTCGGCGTATGGAGCAGCGCGAAATTCTTTCCGCTCGGCAGGCTCAGACCGGCGGACTGACCGCCGCGTCGGTGCGCGCGCGCTTCGGCGCCTATCGGCCGGGGATGCGCTCGTTCGACAGCGACAAGGTGCGCGGCGACCACGTGCTGAGTCCCGGCGCAACGCTGCCGCCCGGCTTGCGGCCGGCCGCGGTGCTGGTGCCGATCGTCGACCGGCCGCCCGGGCTCAGCGTGCTGCTGACGCAACGCCACGAGAAGTTGAGCGCGCATGCGGGCCAAGTCTCGCTGCCCGGCGGCCGGATCGAGCCGACGGATGCCGACGCGGTTGCCGCGGCGCTGCGCGAAACGCGCGAGGAGATCGGTCTGCCGGCTGACCGCATCGAAATCATCGGTCGACTCGACACTTATATCACCGGCACCGGATTCGAGATCATGCCGGTCGTCGCGTTGCTCACGCCGCCGTTCGCGTTGGCGCCCGATCCGCGCGAAGTGACGGAAGTTTTCGAGGTGCCGTTGGCGCTGGTTGCGGATCGCGCCAACTACCGGCAGGAGACGCGCGAGCTCAAGAACGGCGTGCGCACCTATTACGTGCTGACGCACGACAGCCGGTACATCTGGGGCGCGACCGCCGGCATCCTGGTCAATCTCGCCGAGGTGCTGGCGACGTGAGCACGCCATGATCCGGGTGGCGCTCACCATCCTGCTGCCGCTGCTCGCTCCGACCGCGATCTATTTCCTCTGGCTTTACACCTTGGGCCACGGCGCCGCACGCAGCACGCCGTGGACTTGGCTCATTGTCGGCGGCCTGGTCGCGGCCGGGATCGCGTTGGTGGTTGTCGGCATGGGCACCGGCGGCAGGCAGGCTGGATCCTATGTGCCGCCGCATGTCGAGAACGGTCGTGTCGTGCCCGGCCAGATCGCGCCACCGGGGCCGCATTGATGGCCGATTCCGTCCGCACGATAAAACCGCGCCCCTGGATGCGCGACGCTGCCACGCGACGGGTGATGCGCGTGCTGACCGTGGCGGACGCCGAGCCGCGATTTGTCGGCGGCGCGGTGCGCGATGCACTGCTCGGCCGACCGCCACGCGAAATCGACATCGCGACGCCGCTCGCGCCCGACGCCGTGATGCGGCATCTGACGGCGGCCGGCATTCGCGCCGTGCCAACCGGTATCGCGCACGGCACGATAACGGCGGCGATGCCCAAGCGGCTCTTCGAGATCACGACGCTGCGCCGTGACGTCGAGACCGACGGCCGGCACGCCAAGGTCGCCTTTGGCGTCGACTGGGCCGCCGATGCGCAGCGCCGCGATTTCACCATGAACGCGCTGTCGCTCGACATGGATGGCAGGCTCTACGACGATGTCGGCGGTCTCGTCGATCTCAAGGCCGGTCGCGTGCGGTTCGTCGGCGATCCGGCGACGCGCATCCGCGAGGACGTGCTGCGCCTGCTGCGCTATTACCGGTTCTTCGCGCATTATGGCAAAGGTGCTGGCGACCGCGCCGCGCGCGCCGCCTGCCGCGCCGCCGCCCGCTTGCTGCCGACATTGTCGGCCGAACGCATCACCGCCGAATTCTTAAAATTGCTGGCGGCGCCGGATCCGCTGCCGGCGCTGCGCATGATGCAGGCCGACGGCGTCCTCAAGGTACTGTTGCCGGAGAGCAGCGCCTTGTCCCGCCTTCGCCGTCTGGTTGCGCTTGAGTCCGCAGCCGATCCGATCCGGCGCCTTGCGGCGTTGATCGCGCGCGATGCTGGCGGCGTCGCGGAACGATTCAAACTGTCCGGCGTCCAACGCGATCGTCTCGTGGCGTTGCTCGCCAAGCCGACAATCGCGCTTGACGCCGATCGCGCGGCGCAACGCCGGGCGCTTTATCGCTGGGGGCCCGCGCTCTATTCCGATCGCGTGCTCTTGGCCGCCACCGCGCGGCCGCGGCCGGGTCGTGTGAGCCGGCTGCTGCGGCTGGCGCAGGGCTGGAAGAGTCCGCGCTTCCCGCTGCGCGGTCGCGATCTGCTCGCCGCTGGCGTCGCGCCTGGCCCCGAGATCGGCGTGTTGCTTGCTGCGCTCGAGGCGTGGTGGATCAAGGGCGATTTTCGCGCTACGGCGGCGCAATGCCGCGCCGAGCTGCGGCGGCGGCTGGCGCCGCATGGCTGAAGCGCCCGATCGTAGCAATCCGCTCGAAATCTTCGCCATCTTCCTGCGGCTGGGGCTGACCTCGTTCGGCGGGCCGGTCGCGCATCTCGCTTATTTCCGCAGCGAGTTCATCGACAAGCGGCGGTGGCTCGACGAGGCCGGTTTTGCCGATCTGTTGGCGCTGGCGCAGTTCCTGCCGGGGCCGGCGTCGAGCGAATTCGGTTTCGCCATCGGCCTGCTGCGCGCCGGATTGCCCGGCGCATTGTGCGCGTGGCTCGGTTTCACGCTGCCATCGGCGTTGATCATGGGCGGACTCGGCTACGGTATCGCCCGATTCGGCGATCTGGCTGGCGCGCCGTGGCTGCATGGCTTGATGCTGGTGGCGTGCGCGGTGGTGGCGCTGGCGGTATGGCAGATGGCGCGCCGCTTGGCCAATGACGTGCCGCGCGGCGCAATCGCGCTCGCCGCCGCCGCCTTGGCGCTGGCATTGCCGCCGACCTGGGGACAACTCGCTGCCATCGCCTTCGGCGCGATCGCTGGCCGGCTATTCCTGCCAGGCGATACGCGCCACGCGGCGCTGCCGTTTGTCACGCGCGTGCCGCGCGGCGTGGCGATCGCCGCGTTGATCGCCTTTGCGATGCTGCTGACGCTGCCGCCATTGATCACGACGGTGAGTGGCTCGAGCGTGTTGCAACTGTTCGACGGATTCTACCGTTCCGGCGCGCTCGTATTCGGCGGCGGCCACGTGCTCTTGCCTTTGCTGGACGCGGTCGTCGTGCCGAAGGGCTGGGTGAGTCAGGATACGTTTCTCGCTGGCTATGGCGCGGCGCAGGCGCTGCCCGGTCCGCTGTTCACCTTCGCCGCGTTTCTCGGCGTCAGCATGCAGGGGCCGGCGGGCGGTTTGCTCGGTGGCGTGGTCGCGTTGATCGCCATCTTCCTGCCGGGCTCGCTGCTGATCGTTGGCACGTTACCGTTCTGGAGCGCCTTGCGTGCCAACCGGGCGATGCAGGCGGCGCTCAAGGGCGTCAACGCCGCGGTCGTCGGCCTGCTGCTGGCCGCGCTTTACCGTCCGGTATTCGTCAGCGCTGTCTTCGGCTGGCGCGATTTGGCGTTTGTGCTCGCCGCGCTAATTCTGCTGCGCTTGCGCGTGCCGCCCTGGGCGGTCGTCGTTCTCGGCGGGCTCGGCGGCGGCGTGTTGGCATGGGTGACATGATGTCGGTGCTCCAGCGATGGCTGTCCGCCAGCGTCCCGCCGGCGGCTGCGCCGCTTTACTGGGCGCGCGGTCTGCGCGCCTTCGCGGACGGTTATGTCAGCCTGCTGCTGCCGGTTTATCTCAAGGCGCTCGGCTTCGGCGCCTTCCAGATCGGACTGATCACGGCGACGACGCTGATTGGCTCGGCGGCGGCGACCATCGCCGTCGGCTTCACCGCCCACCGTTATGGTCGTCGCGTGCTGCTGGTGATCGCGACGTTGCTGATGATCGGCACCGGCTTCGGCTTCATCGCCGCCACGCAGTTCTGGCCGCTGATGGTCGTCGCCTTCGTCGGCACACTCAATCCGTCGCCGAGCGACGTCAGCCTGTTCCTGCCGCTGGAGCAGGCGCTGCTCGCCGAAGCGGCGCCGGCAAAAGCGCGTACCAACGCCTTCGTGCTCTATAGCCTGGTCGGCTCGCTGGTCGGCGCGCTCGGCTCGCTCGCGGCCGGCTTGCCCGAGTTCGTGCATGGCTGGCTCGGTCTCGCCACGATCGATGCGTTGCGCTGGATGTTCGGTCTGTATGCGCTGGTTGGTTTGGCGACCTATCACCTTTATCGCCGCTTACCGGCGAGTCTCGACGCCAAGCCCGACAAGCCGGCGCCGCCACTCGGTCCGTCGCGCAATGTCGTCTTCGGCTTGGCGGCGCTGTTCAGCCTCGATGCGTTCGGCGGCGGCCTGGTGGTGCAGTCGCTGCTCGCGCTTTGGCTGTTCGAGCGGTTTGGCCTGTCGCTGGCGGTCGCGGGCACGATCTTCTTCTGGAGCGGTCTCGCGTCGGCCGCGTCGTTCATCGCCGCCGGTCATCTCGCCAAGCGCATCGGCTTGATCAACACCATGGTGTTCACACATTTCCCGTCGAACCTGTGCCTGATCGCGATGGCCTTCGCGCCCAAGCTGTGGCTGGTGGTCGCGTTGTGGCTGGTGCGCAGTGCGTTGTCGCAAATGGACGTGCCGGCGCGCAGCAGCTACGTGATGGCGATGGTCACGCCGGCCGAGCGGGCGGCGGCAGCCAGCGTCACTGCCGTGCCGCGCAGCTTGGTCGCCGCGGTGGCACCGGCGCTGGCTGGCTGGCTGCTGGCGCTGACGCCGTTCGGCTGGCCGGTGCTGATCGCCGGCGGGCTCAAAGGAATCTACGACCTGCTGCTGCTCGCTTGCTTTGGCCGGCGCAAGCCGCCGGAGGAGAGCGACTGAGCCTCAGGGCCACTTCACCGCCGGCGGCAGCGACATCAGGATCGCTTCGACATTGCCGCCGGTCTTGAGGCCGAAGAGCGTGCCGCGGTCGTAAAGCAAGTTGAACTCGACATAGCGGCCGCGCTTCACCAGCTGCGCCTGGCGCTGCTCGCCGGTCCACGGCTGCAGCATGTTCCGCCGTACGAGCCGCGGATAGATGCGCAGAAAGGCCTCGCCCACGGTGCGGGTGAAGGCGAAATCGTGGTTCCAGTCGCCAGTCGCCAGGTCGTCATAGAAAATGCCGCCGACGCCGCGCGGTTCGTTGCGGTGCTTGAGGAAGAAATACTCGTCGCACCATGCCGTGAAGCGCGGGTAATAGGCCGGGTCGTGTGCAGTGCAGGCGGCTTCGAGCGCGGCATGGAAATCGCGCGTGTCGGATTCGTCGGGGAACACCGGCGTCAAATCGGCGCCGCCGCCGAACCACGCCTTGGTCGTGCGGACGTGCCGCGTGTTCAGGTGCGCCGCCGGCACCAGCGGCGAACGCGGATGTGCGACCAGCGAGATGCCGGCCGCCCAGAAGCGCGGATCGTTCGCGGCGCCCGGAATCTGTGCGCGAAACTCGGACGAGAATTCGCCCCACACCGTCGAGACGTTGACGCCAACTTTCTCGAACACGCTGCCGTGCATCAGCGCCATCGTGCCGCCGCCGCCGCCCTCGCGTTGCCAAGGCGTGCGCACGAAGCGGCCGGCGGCGCCTTCCTCGGGCCGCGCCGAGGCGTATTCGTCCTCGATCGCCTCGAACACGGCGCACAGCCGGTCGCGCAATTCCTCGAACCAGCGCACGGCTTCGGCCTGCTGCTGCGCCGTGTCACTCACGGCGACGCCTCGGGCAGCAACGCCGTCTGTCGCAGCGCCTCGCCGAGCACCAAGGCCGCGGCGAGCGCGACGTTGAGCGAGCGCAAGCCCGGCCGCATTGGAATCAGCACGCTGGCGTCCACGGCTTCGGCGACCTCCGGCGGTACGCCCGCGGTTTCGCGTCCGAGCAGGAGCACGTCGTCGCGGGCGAAGGCGAAGCGATGATAGGGGAGGCGGGCCTTGGTCGAAAGCAGCACCAGCCGGCCGGGGCGCGATTGCTGGAACGCGGTCCACGATGCGTGCCGCGCGACCTCGGCGCGGGCGAGATAATCCATCGCCGCGCGCTTCAGCCGGCGGTCGTCGAGCACGAAGCCGCATGGCTCGATGATGTCGACGCCGACTCCGAAACATGCGCCGAGCCGCAGAATCGCCCCGGCGTTTTGCGGAATGTCGGGCTCGTAGAGGGCGAGACGCATGGCCGCACCTTGGGGATGAATTTGTCGCCTTGGCAAGGCCCGCGCGCGGCCCGTGGGCTGGGATTTCCGCCGTTCGTGCGGCAGGATGTCGCATAGAAGCTTTCGTTTTAGCCTGTAGCTTGCGCCCGGGCTTCGAGCGCGGGCGAAAGAGGGGATCGATGGCGGATTCGGCGCATTCGCATACGGCTGGCGCACACGCGCCGGGCGGTTCGCGACGCGACTTCCTGGTAATCGCTGGCAATGCGCTTCTCGGCGTTGGCGCGGCGTGCACGGTGTGGCCGCTGATCACCAGCATGAATCCGGCGCGCGACGTATTGGCCGCCGGCGCGCCGATCGACGTCGACCTGTCGAGCCTGCAACCCGGTCAGCAGGTTCTGGTGCTCTGGCGGTCGCGGCCGATCTTCATCGTCCATCGCACGCCGGCCGAGCTCACCAAGCTGCAAGCGTCAGCCGACACGAGTCTGCTGCGCGATCCCAATTCCGCCGTGCTGCAACAGCCGCCTTACGCCACCAACTGGCACCGCTCGATCAAGCCGGAGTATCTGGTGCTGGTCGGCATCTGCACCCATCTCGGTTGCATTCCCGAATTCACGCCGCAACCCGGCGGCAGTCTCGGTCCGGCGTGGCCCGGCGGCTATTTCTGCCCGTGCCACGGCTCGCGTTACGATTTGTCGGGTCGCGTCTTCAGCGGCGTGCCGGCACCGTACAACCTGCCGGTGCCGCCGCATCACTTCGTCAACGACACCACCGTCCGGATCGGCGAGAACCCGCCGAATTCGACTTTCGACTTCGATTCGATCGAGCAGATCTGAGGCGGGACCATGGCGGTATCGCAGAACAAATTGGTGCAATGGATCGATCACCGCCTGCCGGTGTTCACCTATCTCGATCACGAGCTGCACGAATATCCGACCCCGAAGAACCTGAACTATTGGTGGAACTTCGGCTCGCTCGCCGGCGCCATGTTGCTGATCATGATCGCCACCGGAATCTTCCTGGCGATGCAGTACGATCCCAATGTCGGCGACGCGTTCCAGTCGGTCGAGCGCATCATGCGCGAGGTCAATTACGGCTGGCTGATCCGCTACATCCACATGAACGGCGCGTCGTTCTTCTTCATCGTCGTCTACATCCATCTGTTCCGCGGCCTCTATTACGGCTCGTACAAGACGCCGCGCGAGCTGTTGTGGATGCTGGGTGTCGTCATCATCCTGCTGATGATGGCGACCGCCTTCATGGGCTACGTGCTGCCGTGGGGCCAGATGAGCTTCTGGGGCGCGACCGTCATCACCAACCTGTTCTCGGCCATTCCCGGCGTCGGCAAGGACATCGTGACCTGGCTGTGGGGCGGCTTCGCCGTCGGCAATCCGACGCTCAACCGCTTCTTCGCGCTCCACTATCTGCTGCCGTTCGTGATTCTCGGCGTGGTGATCCTGCACATCCTGGCGCTGCACCAGCACGGCTCCAACAACCCGCTCGGCATCGACCGCAAAGGTCCGCAGGACAGCGTGCCGTTCCATCCGTATTACACCTACAAGGACATGTTCGGCTTGAGCGTGTTCCTGATCATCTTCGCGATCTTCGTGTTCTATTTCCCGAACCTGCTGGGCGATCCGCAGAACTACATCCCGGCCAATCCGATGCAGACGCCGCCCGAGATCGTGCCGGAATGGTACCTGCTGCCGTTCTACGCGATCCTGCGCTCGATCCCGAGCAAGCTGCTCGGTGTCTGCGCGCTGTTCGGCTCGATCGGTATCCTGTTCATCGTGCCCTGGCTCGACACCTCGCGGGTGCGCAGCGCCTATTTCCGCCCGATCTACAAGTGGGTGTTCTGGTTGCTGGTGATCGATGCCTTCGTGCTCGGCGCCGTCGGCGCGCATCGGCCGGAAGGCTGG
>DATEMD010000053.1:0-12765 GCA_035275845.1 Allostellaceae bacterium
CGGCTTGAGCCGCGCGGCATCGACCAAATCGAACGACCGGCCGGTGGCGGACGACAGACGCTTGGCCTTGGTGTCGGTCCGCATGCGGCGCAGCGTGTCGGCCTGCGCCTTGCCGCGGCCTTCGGCGACGGCTTCAGCAAAATTGGCGAACAGCACGGTGAACCACAGCCACAGCGTGATCTGACCCGAGAACAGCGCGTTGGTGCCGACGACCGTGCCGCTGCCGGCGACCAGATCGCGGACGAAGAAGATCGTCGTCAACACCGAGACGATTTCGACGCAGAACATCACGGGGTTCTTCACCAGCGTGCGCGGATCGAGCTTGCGGAAGGCCGCGCCAATGGCCGGCACGATCAGCTTGCTGTCGAACAGCGGCAGCGGCTGCACGCTGCGCTTGAACAGCGATTCCGGCCGCGTGTCGGCGGTGATGGCGATGGAATTTTTCGGGCTCATGGACGCAATCCTTATGGCGACGTGGCGTAGAGCGTGCCGTGGTTCATCGCGACCTGCTCGACGACGGGGCCGAGCGAAACGGCCGGGAAATAGGTCAAGCCGCCGACGATGAGGATCACGCCGACCAGCAGGCCGACGAAAAGCGGACCGGTGGTCGGGAACGTGCCGGCGGACGGCGCCAGCAGCTTCTTCTGCGCAAGCGAGCCGGCGACCGCCAAAAGCGGAATGACGAAGATGAAACGGCCCATCAGCATCGCAAAGGCGAGCGTCACGTTGTAGAAATATGTGTTGGCGCTGAGGCCGGCGAAGGCCGAGCCATTGTTGCCCGTGGCCGAGGTGAACGCATAGAGGATCTCGCTGAAGCCGTGCGGCCCGGCGTTGGCGGTGCCGGCGAGGCCCGCCGGCAGCACCGAGGCGAGCGCGGTCCAGCCGAGGATCGACAGCGGCAGCGACAGCAACGCCAGGATGGTCATCTTGACCTCCTTGGCCTCGAGCTTCTTGCCGAGATATTCGGGCGTGCGGCCGACCATCAGGCCGGCGACGAACATGGCGACAATGGCGAAAGCCAGGATGCCGTAGAGACCGGAGCCGACGCCGCCGAAGATCACTTCGCCGAGCTGAATATTGACCAGTGGCACCGCGCCACCCAACGGCGTCAGGCTGTCGTGCATGGTGTTGACGGCGCCACATGACGCGTCGGTGGTGACGGTGGTGAACAGCGCCGAGTTGGCGATGCCGAAGCGGACTTCCTTGCCTTCCATATTGCCGCCGGCCTGGAGCGCGCTCGGCGCCTGGTCGACGTGATATTGCGCGAAGACCGGATTGCCCTTGGCTTCGGACCAATAACAGACGGTCATGCCGACGAGGAACAGCACGCCCATCGCCGCGAACAGCGCCCAGCCTTGCTTCTCGTTCTTGACCATGCGGCCGAGGACGTTGGTGAGGCCGGCGCCGAGCGAGAAGATCAGCACGATCTGGACGAAATTGGTCAGGGCGTTCGGATTTTCGAATGGATGGGCCGAGTTGGCGTTGAAGAAGCCACCGCCGTTGGTGCCCATCATCTTGATGACTTCCTGCGAGGCGACCGGGCCGACGGCGATGGTCTGCTTGGCGCCTTCGAGGGTGGTGGCATCGACATAAGGGCCGAGCGTCTGCGGCATGCCCTGCCAAACGAAGAACAATCCCACGACCACCGACAGCGGCAGCAGGACGTAAAGCGTGCAGCGCGTCAGATCGACCCAGAAATTGCCGATGGTCTTCACCTCGCGCCGGGCGAAGCCGCGGATGACGGCGATGGCGAGCGCGATGCCGGTGGCGGCGGAGAGGAAATTATGCACCGCGAGACCGGCCATCTGCGTCAGATAGCTCATCGTCGTCTCGGGCGTGTAGGACTGCCAGTTGGTGTTGGTGATGAAGCTGACCGCCGTGTTGAAGGCGAGGCTTTGCTCGACCGCGCTCTGGCCCGCCGGATTGAACGGCAGAACAGCCTGGAGCCGCTGCAAGGCGTAAAGCGTCAAGACGCCGACGAGGCTGAACAGCAGCATCGCGGCAGCGTAGATCAGCCAATGCTGCTCGTGGCTTTCGTCGACGCCGCAGCACCAATAGACCACGCGTTCGATCGGACGCAGCACCGGATGCAGGAACGTGCGCTCGCCGTTGAACACACGCGTCATGTAGCCGCCGAGCGGCCGCGTGATAGCGACGACGACGACGCAGAAGATCACGATTTGCAACCAGCCGTTGGCGGTCATGGGAGGGCTTTCAGAATTTTTCGGGGCGGACGAGCGCGACGATGAGATAGACGGTGATGACCAGGCCCACGAGGCCGCCGAGAATGTTATCGAGCATGGCCGCCTTACATCTTTTCGCAGGCGATGACGTAGCCCAACGTCAGCGCGAAGGACGCAACGACCGTGGCAAGCAGGATGACATCGAGCATGGGCGCTCCGCGGTGGATAGCGCCCGGATATGAGAGCCGCGCCGTGTTAATTTTCGAGAGCGATTCGGCGGCCGCCGTATAAAGGCCGCATAAAGATCGGCGTAGACGCGCGCCGCGCTATGACTTCTGCAGCGTGAACACCAGAACGCCGCCGGCCTGCTCCTGACAATCGAGCAGATGCGCGCCGGTCGTCTTGCAGAAATGCTCGAAATCCTTGACCGCGCCGGGATCGGTGGCGAGCACGCGGAGCACGCCGCCGGCTTTCAGGTCCTTCATCGCCTTGCGCGCCTTCAACACCGGCAGCGGGCATTTGAGGCCTTTGGCGTCGAGCGTGAAATCGGGTTCCCGTGCGGTCATGGTTCAACCGAATTTGTTGTCGGCGTTGAAACCGCGGGCGATGCGGCCGGCGGCGGCGCGCGCACCGAGCCAAGCCCTGAGATCGGTCTCGGTGCGGACGCGGTCGCCCGATTTCCAGCTCAACCCCTCGGCGCGCTTGAAGGTCTTGGCATCCGAAAGCCCGCCATCGTGGTAGCGCTGCAAGATGACGCCGCGGCCGCCATTGAGCTCGGGCACTTCGGAAAGCGGAAAGATCAGCAGCTTGCGGTTCTCACCGATGACGGCGACATGATCGCCGGCGACCGGCACCGCCACGCGTGCGGCCGCATCCTTGCCCGGCCGCATCACCTGCTTACCGTTGCGCGTCTGCGCCAGGACTTCGTCGGCCGGCGCGATGAAGCCGCGGCCATCGCTTGCGGCAACGAGAAGCTTCTCGCCCGGCTTGTAAACCAGCACCGAAGCGACGTCGTATTCGTTCGGCAGGTCAACCATCATGCGCACCGGCTCGCCGTTGCCGCGGCCGCCCGGCAGCTTGTCGATCGCCAGCGTGTAGAAGCGGCCGTTGGTGGCAAACACCAGCAGCTTGTCGGTGGTGAGAGCTTCCAAGGCGAAGCGCGGGCCGTCGCCTTCCTTGTAGCTGATGGTATCGAGCTTGAGGCCGTGGCCCTTGGCGGCGCGTACCCAGCCTTTTGCTGAAACCAGAACCGTCACCGGCTCGCGCTCGACCAGCGCCTCCAAGGGCACCTCGACGACGGTCGGCGCAGCGGCGATTTCGGTGCGGCGTTTGCCGAGCAGCGTCGTCGGGCCGAATTCCTTGCGTAGTTCAGTCAGTTCCTCGCCGATACGCTTCCACTGGCGCTTCTCGTCAGCAAGCAGGCCGGCGAGTTCCTTGTCCTCGGCGACGAGCTCTTTCAACTCGGTGCGGATGGCGATTTCCTCGATCTTACGCAAGGCGCGCAAGCGCATGTCGAGGATGGCGTCCGCCTGCAGCGACGTCAGGTGCCAGCGTTTCATCATCCGCTCTTTGGCGTCGTCGTAATTGCGGATGAGACGGATGACTTCGTCGATGTGCAGATAGACGATCATCAGGCCCTTGAGGACCTGGCTGCGGTGCGCAATCGCCTCGCGACGGAAGCGTGAGCGGCGTTGCAGCACCTCGCGGCGATGATCGAGGAAGGCCTGGAGCGCCTCCTTCAGGTTCATCACGCGTGGCACGCCGTCCTTGTCGAGGACGTTGAGGTTGAGGGCGATGCGCGTTTCGAGTTCGGTGGCGCGGAACAACGATTCCATCAACATCGCGGGCTCGACGTTGCGGCTCTTCGGTTCGAGCACGAGGCGGACGACGTCGGTCGATTCGTCACGAACATCCGCGAGGAGCGGCAGCTTGCGCTCTTCCAGCAATTGCGCGATGCGCTCGATCAGCCGCGATTTCTGAACCTGATACGGGATTTCGCTGACGACGACCTGATACGTGCCCTGGCCGAGCTTCTCGGTCGTCCAGCGCGCGCGCAGCCGGAAGCTGCCGCGGCCGGTGGCATAGGCTTGCTTGATGCTGCCGGCATCCTCGACCAACACGCCACCGGTCGGAAAATCCGGACCGGGCATGAGCTCGACCAGGTCGCCGATACCGGCGCGCGTATGCTTCACCAGATGGATGAGTGCATCGCACAGCTCGACGATATTGTGCGGCGGAACGCTGGTCGCCATGCCGACGGCGATACCCGACGCGCCGTTGGCGAGCAGGTTGGGGAACCGCGCTGGCAGGACCAGCGGCTCGTCATTCTCGCCATCGTAGGTCGGCCGGAAATCGACCGTGTTCTCGTCGATGCCGGCAAGCAGCGCCTCGGCCACCTCGGTCAGACGGCTCTCGGTGTAGCGCATCGCCGCCGGATTATCGCCGTCGATGTTCCCGAAATTTCCCTGCCCGTCGACCAACGGATAGCGTTGCGCGAAATCCTGCGCCAGGCGCACCAACGCGTCATAGACCGCAACGTCACCGTGCGGATGGAATTTACCGATGACGTCGCCGACGACGCGCGCGCATTTCTTGTAGCCCGATTTCGGATCGAGCCGCAGCTGGCGCATCGCAAAAAGTAGCCGCCGGTGCACCGGCTTCAGGCCATCACGCACGTCGGGGAGCGACCGCGCCATGATTGTCGACAGCGCGTACGAGAGATACCGCTCGCTCAGCGCATCCGCGAGCGCAACGTCGCGCACCTCGCCGACGAGACTGGAACCGGATTTCTTCATGCCGACTCGATTCGTTGTGCCGTTAGAGTACCGGTTCGGCGCAACACGTCAACGAAGCGCGTGCGCGCCGCCGGCATCTTGCGGCCATGCGGGTGGAATACGCGACGATCGAGAAAAAAGCCGGTCAGTTTCAAGCCATCGAGAATCTGCGTCCCATCCGGCGTCATCGCCTTGTCGAGCAGGAATGGCGGCAGGACCAGGAGTCGCTCACGGTAAGGCGTCGCGGCCTCGGTTGAGACGGCCTGGCCCGATCGCGGCGACACGTAGGTCAGGGCTTGGCGCACGCCCGTCGCAGCGCAACGCGACAGATCGAGCCCATAGCCGAGTTCGGCCAGCAGATCGAGTTCGAGCAGAACGTAGCGCGCCGGATAAGCGTCGTCACGGCTGAGCCGGTCGAGCAGCCCGATCATGCCGGCATAAAAGCGCGGATGGGGCTCGCGTTCCGGCAGGGTCGCCGCCGCCATCGCCGCGACGGCCGCCAAGCATGCGAGGCGCGCCCGGTCGTCGATGAAGCGCGCCGCCCGACCGCCGAGCAACTCGCCGGTATAGGTGCCGAGATGATCGATGAGGCGCGCCGACCAGGTCACGCTGACCTGATTGCCGATTTGATAGAGCACGCGGGATTTCGGCCCCTGCCCGCCCCGCACCAGGCCGGCGTATCGCCCGTGCTCCTCAGTCAGGACTTCGACGATCAACGCGCGCTCGCCGTGCCGCCGCGTCGCAAGGACGATACCCTGATCGACCCAATGCATTATTCGTCGAAATCGAGGCGCATGGCGGCGTAACGCTCGCGATCTTCGGTCCAATTCTCGGTCACGCGCACCTGAATGAATAGATGGACGCGCCGCTGGAAAATAGCTTCGAGATCGACGCGCGCGGCCGCGCCGATGCTCTTGATCTGCCGGCCCTCGGCTCCGACGACGATCGCTTTCTGCCCATCGCGGACGACGTGCACGACCTGATCGATCCGCACACTGCCGTCTGGACGATCTTCCCATTTCTCGGTTTCGACGGTCGCCGAATAGGGCAGCTCCTGGTGCAACTGGCGGAAAATCTGCTCGCGCGTGGCCTCGGCCGCCAGCAGCCGCAACGGCACGTCGGTGATCTCGTCCTCGGGATAGAGCCACGGTCCGCGCGGCAGCGCATTCGCCAGATAAACCTTGAGATCCTCGACGCCGTCGCCGGTCAATCCGGAGATCATGAAGATGCGATCGAATACGCCTTCCCGATCGAGCGCCTGTGCCAACGGCAGAAGGTCGCCGCGCTTCACCTTGTCGACTTTATTGAGCGCGAGCACCGCGCGGCGCTTGGCGTCACGCAGACCGTCGATGATTCGGCCGGTATCCGTATCGAGACCGCGTGCGGCATCGACCAGCACGACAACGTTTTCCGCGTCGTGCGCGCCGGTCCATGCCGCTTTGACCATAGCCCGTTCGAGCCGGCGCTTGGGCTCGAAAATCCCGGGCGTATCGACAAAGATGATCTGTGCATTGCCATCGATGACAATGCCGAGCATGCGCGCGCGCGTGGTTTGCACCTTGGGCGTGACGATCGCCAGCTTCGAGCCGACGAGGCGATTGAGCAGCGTCGATTTGCCCGAATTCGGCGCGCCGATCAGGGCGACATGGCCGCAGCGCGTTGTGACCGGTACGGCGTCGCTCATGCTGTTTCACCCAATGATGCCAACAAAGCCGCGGCAGCCGCGGTTTCCGCCTCGCGCTTGGAATTGCCCGACGCGGTCTCCACTTTGTCGCCCGCGACGCTCACCGTCACCGTGAAACGGCGACGATGCGGCGGGCCGCTCGTGTCAATGACCGCATAGCTGGGCAGACTCAAGCCGCGCGCCTGCGCCCATTCCTGCAAGGCGGTCTTGGGATCGCGTGGCGGATGCGTGGTATCAAGATGCCGTGCCCAATAGCGCTCGACGAAGTGTTGCGCTGGCGCAATGCCACCGTCGAGGTAGAGCGCCGCAATCAGCGCTTCGCAGACATCCGACAATACGCTGGTATTTTCGCGCACGCCGGCGGCGCTCTCGCCGCTCGACACAATGACGAAATCGCCGAGCCCGATCTCCCGCGCCACCGCCGCCAACGTTTCGCGCCGGACGAGCGCGACCTGGCGCCGCGTCAGGGCACCTTCGTCGTCGTCGGGGAAACGCTGCCACAACAGCTGTGCGACGATCAGATCGAGCACGCGGTCGCCGAGGAATTCGAGCCGCTCGTAGCCGCGTCGGGCCGCGGCGCTGCGTTGCGGCGCGCTTGGATGGGTCAGTGCCTCGATCAGCAAGGTTGGCTTTTCAAAACGATAATCGAGCGCCGCCTCGAGGCGCTCCACGCCGCCGGGCGTTGCCGGTTTCATGGCGAAGCGATGACGGCGCGCTGCGCCGTCCTCAATGAATGGACGTGAACAGCCGGTCGTAGCGGACGGTAAAGGGCCACTCCCAAATCTCCCACCAATGGGCGTAACCGTTGGTCGAGAAGAACAGGAATACCGCACGACCGACAATATTCTCTGCGGGAACGTAGCCGACACCGCTGGACGGATCGCGACTGTCGGACGAGTTGTCGCGATTGTCGCCCATCATGAAATAATGATCCGGCGGAACCGTGAAGACTGGCGTGTTGTCGAGTGGATAGTCGGTGCCCGGCAGCTGGAGAATGGGATGTTGATAGCCGTTCGGCAGTGTCTCCATATATTCGGTATAGGTCGCGCCGCTGGCCGGCTCTTGATAGACGCCGATCCGGTCGCGTTTCACCGGCTGGTCGTTGATATAAAGAATGCCGTCTTTCATCTGAATGTGATCGCCGGGCAAGCCGATGATCCGCTTGATGAAGTCGATCGACGGGTCCTTCGGCAGCTTGAACACGACCACGTCGCCGCGGTGCGGCGCGGTGAACATCACCCGGCCGGTGAATAGCGGCAGACCAAGCGGCAGCGAGTACCGGCTGTAGCCGTAGGAGAACTTCGAAACGAACAGATAGTCGCCGACCAGCAATGTCGGGATCATCGATCCGGACGGGATGCTGAACGGTTCGTAGAAAAAGGTGCGGATAATAAGCGCGATGACAATCGCGTAAACAATCGTCTTGACGGTCTCGGCAAGCCCGCTTGAGCCCCGAGCCGATGTTCTGCTGCTCATCGAAGAGATCCACTAACACATTGACGGAACGCGCCCAGGGAAGGCGACCGGCGACGCGGCCGCGACGATGAAGCCCCGCCGGGATTCGGAAGTCAAGGGCGGCGCTCCGTGGCGCCCGCCTCTGCCGTGATCACGACGAGGGCCTGCGCCAGCGGTGGCTCGTCGGTGAGCGTAACGTCGATGCGCGGCGTCATCCCGTCCGGAGTCATCGCCTTGAGCCGCGCCAGTGCGCCGCCGGTCAAAATCAGGGTGGGCCGTCCGCTCGGAAGATTGACGACTCCGAGATCGCGCCAATAGACGCCCTTGCGCAAGCCGGTTCCGAGCGCCTTGGAGCACGCCTCCTTGGCTGCAAAACGCTTGGCATAGCTGGCGGCGCGATCGTCCCGCCGTTCCGAGCGTTGGCGCTCGATCGGCGTAAAAACCCGGTCGAGAAACCGGTCGCCGAAACGCGCGATCGTCCGTTCGATGCGGCGAATGTCGATCAAATCGCTGCCGACGCCGAGAATCATTATGCGCTCTTTTCGCCATGCGCGTTGCTGCGTGCCTGATCCATCGCGGCGCGCATGCGTTTGATTGCGCTGTCGAGCCCGCCGAAAATCGCTTCGCCGATCAGGAAATGACCGATGTTGAGTTCGACAATGGTTGGAATCGCGGCGACTGCGCCGACGGTTTCGAAGGTGATGCCGTGCCCGGCGTGACATTCGAGACCCAGCTCCTCCGCCAGCGCCGCCGCGCGGTGCAGCCGTTCGAGCTCGCGTGCACGCGTCGCGCCCGTCGCGTCGCAATAGGCGCCGGCGTGCAGCTCGATAACCGGCGCGCCGATCGCCTGGGCAGCGCGAACCTGATTCTCATTGGGATCGATGAACAGCGAGGTTCGAATTTTCGCCTGCGCCAGCCGCGCGACAAACGGCGCAAGCCGATCGCGCGCGCCGGCAACGTCGAGACCGCCCTCGGTCGTCAGTTCTTGGCGGCGCTCGGGCACCAGACACGCGGCATGCGGCCGGTGATGGAGCGCGATCGCCAGCATGGTGTCAATCGCCGCCATTTCGAGGTTGAGCGGCAAAGCGATCTCGCGCACGAGCGCGGCGATGTCGGCGTCGGAAATGTGGCGGCGATCCTCGCGCAGATGCGCCGTGATGCCGTCGGCTCCCGCCGCTGCGGCCATTTTCGCCGCGCGAACCGGATCGGGATGCACGCCGCCCCGCGCGTTGCGGATGGTGGCGACATGATCGATGTTCACGCCGAGGCGCAGCGGCCGTTTCTGCATCATGTGAATCAGCCGCGCGCGCGCTCAACCGAGTTGATCACCGGCGTCGCCCGCAAGGCCGCGATGATGTTGGTCAAATGGCGCACGTTCTGCACCTCGATGTCGACGAGGATTTCGAAAAAATCCTGGGAGCGGTTGGTAATCTTGAGATTGGTGATATTGCCGCCGCCTTTGCCGATGACAGTCGTCAGGCTACCGAGGCTGCCCGGTTCGTTGCCGATCGTGACACTGATCCGGCCGACATGAACGCGATCGGCGTCGCCATCATCGCTCCAGGCGACGTCCAGCCAGCGTTCCGGCGTCTCGGCGAACGTGTCGAGCGTTTCGCAGTCGATCGTATGGATCGTTATGCCCTTGCCGGTCGTGACGATGCCGACGATGCGATCGCCTGGCAGTGGGTGGCAGCAGCCGGCGAAATGCACCGCCATGCCAGGGATCATGCCGCGGATCGGAACTGCGTTTTCCGACGGCTTCTTGGTCTTGCCGCGCGGCGTGAGGGTGACAACCTTCGCCGATCGTGCATCCGTCTTCGGCGGAAAGATCGCGTGCACGATTTCGCGGCCGGTATGCAGCCCCTCGCCGACCGCTACATAGAGATCGTCGCGGGTCTTGCATTCGAACCGTTGTAGCAGTTCGTCGAGCGCCTTTTCGGCGAAATCGTGCCCCTCTTGCCGGAAGGCCTTCTGCAAGATGGCCTTGCCAAGATCGAGATATTGCTGACGCTGCTGCGTTCGGATGAAGCGCCGGATCCGCGCACGGGCCTTGCCAGTGACGACAAACCGCTCCCAGGTCGGCGACGGCGTCTGCGCCTTCGAGGTGACGATGTCGACCTGGTCGCCGTTGGCCAGCGTCGTTCGCAACGGTACCAGCCGGCCGTTGATCTTGGCGCCGACGCAGGTATCGCCGATCTGCGAATGCACGGCATAGGCGAAATCGACGGCCGTGGCGCCGCGCGGCAGCTCGATCAGGTCGCCTTTGGGGGTGAAACAGAACACCTGATCCTGGAACATCTCGAGCTTGGTGTGCTCGAGAAATTCCTGCGGATCGGGTGCGTGTTCGATGATGTCGAGCAACTCGCGCAGCCAGCGATACTGACGGCCTTCGGTTCGCGGCGCGCCCTGCTTATAGACCCAGTGGGCGGCGACGCCGAGCTCGGCGACCTCGTGCATTTCAAGCGTGCGGATCTGGATCTCGATGCGCTGCCGGTGCGGGCCGATCACGCCGGTGTGCAGCGAGCGATAGTTGTTCGGCTTCGGTGTCGAGACGTAGTCCTTGAACCGCCCCGGCACGACCGGATAGGTGCTGTGCAGAACACCAAGCGCGTGATAGCACTGCTCGACATTCTCGACGACGACGCGGAAGGCCATGATGTCGGATAGCTGCTCGAATCCGACATTCTTCTTCTGCATCTTCTTCCAGACGGAATAGGACGTCTTTTCGCGGCCGGAGACCTGCGCCTCGACGCCGCTGTCCTTCAACGTCTGGTGCAGTTCGTCGATGATGCTGCTAACCAGGTCGCCGCCTTTTTCGCGCAAGAAGTTGAGCCGCGTCTTGATGCTGTCGCGTGCCTCGGCATTGAGCTCGGCGAACGCCAAATCCTCGAGCTCGTCCTTCATCGCATTCATGCCGATCCGTTCGGCAAGCGGCGCATAAATCTCCATCGTCTCGCGGGCGATGCGCTTGCGCTTGTCGGCGTCTTTGATGAAGTGAAGCGTGCGCATGTTGTGCAGCCGGTCCGCCAGCTTCACCAACAAAACGCGGATGTCCTCGGACATCGCCAGCACCAGCTTGCGGAAGTTCTCCGCCTGCTTGGTCTGATCCGATTGCAGCTCGATCCGCGACAGCTTGGTCACACCGTCGACCAAACGCGCGATTTCCGGCCCGAAGACTTTTTCGATGTCGTCCAGCGTCGCCAGCGTGTCTTCGACCGTGTCATGCAACAGACCGGTGATGATCGACGCCGCGTCGAGCTTCATCTTCGCCAGAATGCCGGCGACTTCGACGGTATGAGAAAAATACGGATCGCCGGACGCCCGTTTCTGGGCGCCGTGCGCCTTCATCGAATAGACATAGGCGCGGTTGATGGCGTCTTCGTCGGCCGACGGGTCGTAGGCCTTGACCCGCTCGACGAGTTCGAATTGGCGCATCATGGAACGATGCTCAGCCGGTCACTTCCACCGGCGTATAGACAAACCGAGAGCGGCGCGACGGACCAGCCGCCGCCGCTCCCGCCGATCAAGGCTGGCCGTCTTCCGCGGGACCGGAACCAGGACCGTCACCCTCGCCCTCACCTTCGGCGATATCCGGCAACGTCTCGTCGTTCAGGCCAACCGCTTCGTCTTCGGCTGCCTCGAGCACGTCTTTTTCGAGGTCCTCATCGACCGCCTCGTCGCCTTGCGCCTCGGCCAAAGCCGCGCCTTCGGTCCCCGGCACTTGGGCAATATCGGAACCCAAGCCGAGCTGCGTTCCAAGCTCGATCTCCTGGTCTTCGACCGGTTCGTCGATTTCGACGTGCTTCTGGAGGCCTTTGACCAGATTTTCCTCGAGCGTCTTGATCGCGATCGTCTCGTCGGCAATTTCGCGCAACGCCACGACGGGATTCTTGTCGTTGTCGCGATCGACGGTCAGCGGCGCGCCGCCCGCAACGTCGCGGGCACGCTGAGCCGAAAGCAGGACCAACTCGAATCGGTTGGGGATTTTGACAATGCAGTCTTCGACCGTAACCCGCGCCATGAACCTCGATCTCCGGAAAACGTGCTGATCTTACAATATAAGTGGGCCGCTATTGCACTGCAACAGCGGCGTCCGGGAACCGCCGGTCATCCGGCCAAAGCGACCGGCTCGGGAGGCTCGATAGCGCCATCGGCACCGACTGTGCGTTTACAAATGTCCTCAAACGTCCGGGCGACCCGGCGGGTCGAATAGCGTTTTAGGATGAAATCGTAGGCGTTTTCGGCCATTTCGGCGCCCGACGCCGGCGCCGCGAGCAGTTGCAGGACGGCCGCGGCGAAAGCCGCCGCCGTGTCAGCCCGGCGATAATGCTCGCCGGCTTCAAGCGGCAGCCCCTCGACGCCGATCGAGGTCGAGACGACCGGCCGCCGCATCGCCATGGCCTCGTAGATCTTGATCCGCGTCCCGCCGCCGACGCGTAGCGGTACGACATAAACGTCGGCGTCGCGAATGAACGGACGTACATCGTCGACGAAGCCGGTGAACTGCCACTTGAACCCGCGTACCCGTGCCTTGTCGACGAGCGCGGCCGGCGGATCGCGGCCGACGATGGTGAGCCGCGCGTCGGGCCTGGCTGCGGCGATCATCGGCCAGATCTCATTCATGCAATAATGCATGGCGTCGATATTGGCCGGCCAATCCATCGAGCCG
>DATEMD010000054.1:0-2843 GCA_035275845.1 Allostellaceae bacterium
TACCATTTCAAGAGATCGTCCTGCACCGTCGGGCTCGCCGGATCGATCTTGTCTTCGTCGAGCTTTTCGATCTCGCTATCGAAATAGAGCTGGCTTTCGCCGGTGTCAGCCTGGACGTGGAATTCGTGCGACAGGTCGCCACCGATCGGCCCGGTGGCCGCGCGTACCGGGATCGGCGTCAGGCCCATGCGCTTGAACGTCTTCATATAGGCCTTGAACATGCGGAAGTACGACACCAGCGACGCCGCCTTGTCGACGTCGAAGGAATAATTGTCCTTCATCAGGAATTCGCGCCCGCGCATGACGCCGAAGCGCGGCCGCACCTCGTCGCGGAATTTCCATTGGATGTGATAGAGGTTCTTGGGCAGGTCACGATAGCTTCGCACCGCCTGGCGGAAGATTTCGGTGATCAACTCCTCGTTCGTCGGACCGTAGAGCATCTCGCGCTTGTGCCTGTCCTTGAGACGCAGCATCTCTTCGCCGTAATCCTCGTAACGGCCGCTCTCGCGCCAGAGTTCCGCCGGCTGCAACGTCGGCATCAGTAGCTCCAGGGCACCGGCCGCGTCCTGCTCTTCGCGGACGATCTGCTCGACCTTTTGCAGCACGCGAAAACCGAGCGGCAGCCACGTGTAGATGCCGGCAGCGGTCTGACGAATCATGCCGGCGCGCAACATCAAACGGTGCGACGCGATCTGCGCCTCGCTCGGCGTCTCCTTGAGCAGCGGCAAGAAATACTGGGACAGGCGCATCGCGAGTCGGACCCTTTTGAAAGCGGCAACGGCGCCGCACTCTAGCCGAAGCCTGCGCGATAGGCCAAGATAACGCCGCTTTGGGGCGATCACGGCGACGGGGGAAGCCATGCTCGAGACCTACTTCCAACTCAAGTTGAACGGCACGAACGTGCGCACCGAGGTGGTGGCGGGTCTGACGACCTTCCTCACCATGGCCTACATCGTCTTCGTCAATCCGATGATTCTCGGTGACGCCGGCATGGACAAAGGCGCGGTGTTCGTCGCGACGTGCGTTGCCTCGGCCGTCGGCACGCTGGTGATGGGCCTTTACGCCAACTATCCGTTGGCACTGGCGCCGGGCATGGGCCTCAACGCCTATTTCACCTACGGCGTCGTCAAGGGTCTGCACTATTCGTGGGAGGTGGCGCTCGGCGCGGTGTTCATCTCCGGCGTGCTGTTCATGGTGCTGAGCCTGACGCGGGTGCGGGAATGGATCGTCGATGCCATTCCGCAATCGCAGAAGATGGCGATCTCGGCCGGCGTCGGCCTGTTCCTCGGCATCATCGCGCTCAAGAACGCCGGCATCGTCGTCGCCTCGCCCGACACCTTCGTGACGCTGGGCAATCTCAAAGCGCCGCCGACGCTGCTGGCAATCGGCGGATTCCTGCTCATGGTCGCGCTCGACGCACGCAAGGTACCGGGCGCGATCATCATCGCGATCCTGGTCACCACCGTCGTCGGTATCCTGTTCGGCGTTTCGCCGTTCCTCGGCGTCGCCTCGCTGCCGCCGCCAGTGGCGCCGACCTTCCTCAAGCTCGACATCGGCGGCGCGCTCAATGCCGGCGTGTTGGTGATTGTCTTCGCGTTCTTCTTCGTCGATCTGTTCGACAATACCGGCACGCTGGTCGGCGTCGCGCATCGCGCCGGCCTGATCCGCAAGGACGGACATATTCCGCGTCTGTTGCGTGTCTTCGTCGCGGATTCAACGGCGACGCTCGTCGGCTCGCTGCTCGGCACCTCGACCGTCACCAGCTACATCGAGAGCGCCGCCGGCGTGCGCGCCGGCGGCCGCACCGGCCTGGTTGGCGTGGTCGTGGCGATATTGTTTCTGCTGACGCTGTTCTTCGCGCCCTTGGCCGAGACGGTGCCCGCCTACGCCACGGCGCCGGCGTTGCTCTATGTTGCCTGCCTGATGGCGCGCGGCCTCGCCGAGGTCAATTGGGACGACGTGACGGAATACGCGCCGGCGGTGGTGACGGCGATCGCCATGCCGCTCACCTTCTCGATCGCCAACGGCATCGCCTTTGGTTTCATCCTCTACGCCGCGATCAAACTGCTGGCGGGACGAACCAAAGAAGTGAGCCCAGCGGTCATCGTGCTCGGCCTGTTGTTCCTCATTCGCTTCGTCGAATTGTGATCGATTTCATGTATGCAATGATTAGAGCGGTTCCAGAAAATTTCATTTGCGATGGCTGACGGAATCCGCAAACATCCCACCCGCCATAAGCGGCGCACGCAAGAAAGCGTCCGGGCCCAAGTTTAGGGAGGAAGGTCGTCGTAAGACGGTGGGGGCTGACCCTAAACCGACAAGCCGCTTAGAAAAAGGCGGCAACGTCTTAATGGCAAGACCGGATGGTCTTGCCAAATTTTTTATCCACAGCCTGAATCTAAAAATTATTTCACGTTGCGACTGGCGTGCCATGCGGGCTTGAGACGCAGCACGCGCGCGTACACCGGACAATTCGCGACGTGCGCGCCCGGCAGGTAACCGAGGCTCATCAAAAACTCACCGACGATCTCGCCGCCCGTGAAGCGGAACGTTTCCTTGAACAGCTTGACCCACGCCGCCTTGGAACGCGGATGGTGCGTGTCGAGCCAGCGCGCGAACGAGCCGTGGCTGGCGCGGATCGCCTTGAGCCGGCGCGCATTCTCAATCACCGCTTCGATCTTGAGCCGATTGCGGATGATGCAGGCGTCGTTGAGCAGTCGCCTGATGTCGCGCGCACCGAAGCGCGCGACCTTGTCGATGTCATAATCAGCGAAGGCGTGCGCGAAGGCGGCGCGCTTCTTCAACACCGTGAGCCACGATAATCCGGCCTGGTTGATCTCGAG
>DATEMD010000055.1:0-41026 GCA_035275845.1 Allostellaceae bacterium
AAACAGTGGCGGCCAGCGTTGTTCGCAATGCTGAAATCACGTACAATTTTTGCACCGTGACGCTGGCGCGCTTCGCCAGCGTTTGCATGCGAAAACACCCCTAGAACTGCGCCAAAACCGTGGTCGCCAACCCAACACCGCCGACCCCGCCGCCGCCGAGCGACGTCGCCCCCATCTCCATCGAAGAGGAGATGCGCCGCTCGTACCTCGATTACGCCATGAGCGTGATCGTGGCGCGCGCGTTACCGGACGTGCGCGACGGCCTCAAGCCGGTCCACCGCCGCATCCTCTACGGCATGAAGGAGGGCGGCAACGACTGGAACCGCCCTTATCGCAAATCGGCGAACATCGTTGGCTACGTCATGGGCAATTACCATCCCCATGGCGATTCCGCGATTTACGATGCGATGGTCCGTATGGCGCAGGATTTTTCCATGCGCCTGCCGCTCATCGACGGCCAAGGCAATTTCGGCTCGATGGACGGCGATCCGGCGGCAGCCATGCGCTACACCGAAGCGCGCATGTCGCGCGCCGCCGATGCGCTGCTCGACGACATCGACAAGGAAACCGTCGAATTCCAACCCAATTACGACGGTAGCCATCAGGAACCCAAAGTCCTTCCTGCGCGCTATCCGAACATCCTGGTCAATGGCGGTGCGGGCATCGCCGTCGGCATGGCGACCAACATCCCGACCCACAATCTGGGCGAGGTGATTGACGCCTGTATCGCTTACATAGACGACAACACCATTTCGGTCGAAGCGTTGATGGCGAAAGTGCCGGGGCCGGATTTTCCGACCGGCGGCATTATCCTCGGCCGCGCCGGCATCGCCGATGCCTATCGTACGGGCCGCGGCTCGATCGTCATGCGCGGCAAGGCGGCGATCGAGGAGATCCGCGGCGACCGCGAGGCGATCATCATCACCGAAGTTCCCTACCAGGTGAACAAAGCGCGCCTGGTCGAGCGCATCGCCGAGCTCAGCCGCGAGAAGCAGATCGATGGCATCAGCGATTTGCGCGACGAAAGCGATCGCCACGGCGTGCGCGTGGTCGTCGAGCTCAAGCGCGACGCCATGGCCGAAATCGTGCTGAACCAGCTCTATAAATTCACGCCGCTCCAGGAAACCTTCGGCATCAACATGCTGGCGCTCGACGGCGGGCGACCGGTGTTGATGAACCTGAAGAACGTGATCGTCGCCTTCGTCGCCTTCCGCGAGGAAGTCGTCACCAAGCGGACGGTCTATCTGCTCGGCCAAGCGCGCGGCCGTGCGCATCTCTTGCTCGGCCTCGCCGTCGCCGTAGCCAACATCGATGCGGTGATCGAACTCATTCGCAAGGCGAAGGACCCGGAGACGGCGCGGACGCAGTTGGTGGCGCGCGCCTGGCCGGCGACGTCGGTGGCGTCACTGGTCGCGTTGATCGAAGAGGAGGGCCGTTCGCGTCTAGCCTCCGACAACACCTACAAGCTGTCCGAGGAACAGGCCAAGGCAATCCTCGAACTCCGTCTGCAACGGTTGACCGGGCTCGAGCGCGACAAGATTGCTGAAGAATTGAGGGACCTGACCGAGGAAATCCGCGGCCACCTCGAAATCCTTGGCTCGCGGCCAAAGCTTCTCGACGTGGTGCGCAAGGAACTGCGCGAGGTGCGGGAACAATTCGCGACGCCGCGCCGGACCGTGATCGAGGATGCGGCGGCCGAGACCAACATCGAGGATTTGATCCAGCGCGAGGATATGGTCGTCACCGTCAGCCACGCCGGTTACATCAAGCGCGTGCCACTGGCGACCTATCGCGCGCAACGTCGCGGCGGCCGTGGCCGCGCCGGCATGGCGGTGCGCGATGAGGATTTCGTCAGCCAGGTCTTCGTCGCGTCGACGCACGCGCCGGTCCTGTTCTTCACCTCGTCCGGCCGCGTCTATAAACTCAAGGTGCATACGCTGCCGGTTGGCACGCCGCAGTCGCGCGGCAAGGCGATGATTAACTTGCTGTCGAACTTGTCTGAGGCGGAGACGATCTCGACCGTCATGCCGTTGCCCGAGACGGCGCAGGAGATTGAGGGCAAGACCATCGTCTTTGCCACCGCGCACGGCTATGTCCGGCGCAACGCGCTGAGTGACTTCGAAGAGGTCAAGGCCAACGGCAAGATCGCGATGAAGTTCGAGGGCGACGACAAGGACGATCGCATGATCGCCGCGGCAATCTGCACCGTCTCCGATGACGTGCTGCTCGCGACACGCAACGGTAAGGTGATCCGCTTCGCGGCCGAAGACGTGCGCGTGTTCTCGAGCCGCAACTCGGTTGGCGTGCGCGGCATCAAGCTTGCTAAGGGCGATGGAGTTTTCTCGATGTCGATCTTGCGGCACGAGGAGGTCGAGTCCGAACAGCGTTACGCGTACATTGTCGAAGCCAACCGCCGACGCCACGGCGAAGAGGAGGCCGAAGACGCGGACGCCGACGAGAAGGCGGCAGCGACCATCGATGAGGCGCAATTTGCCGAAATGGCCGCGCGCGAGGAATTCCTGCTCACCGTCACCGAACGCGGCTTTGGCAAGCGCTGTTCGGCGTACGACTATCGCATCACCGGCCGTGGCGGTCAGGGCATCGAAAACATGAAACCGGGCCGCAATCAGGGCCCAACGGTCGCGGTCTTTCCGGTGCGCCACCAGGATCAGCTGATGCTGGTCACCAACGAGGGCACGGTGATCCGCACGCCCGTCGAAGACATCAGCATCCGGCGGCGCGGCAGCGGCGGCGTGCGCGTGTTCACGCTCGACGAAGGTGCGCGCGTCGTCTCGGTGGCGCATTTGGGCGAAGCCGGCGAGAATGGCGAGGGCGAGGCAGGGGGGAAATAATGAGCGCGGCGCGCATCGGCGTTTACCCAGGCACCTTCGATCCGATCACGAACGGCCACACCGATGTGATCTTGCGCGCCACCAAGGTGGTCGACCGGCTGGTGGTCGGGGTCGCGCGCAACGCTGGCAAAGGTCCACTGTTCTCGACCGAAGAGCGCGTCGCCATCGTCAAGGCCGAGATCGCGCATCTGCCGGCCGAGGCGCGCCGGCGCATCGCCGTCAAGGCGTTCGACACGCTGCTGATGCAGTTTGCCATCGACAACGGAGCCTCGGTCATCATACGGGGCCTGCGCGCGGTTTCGGATTTCGAATACGAATTTCAAATGGCTGGTATGAACAGCCGTATTAACTCCGACGTCGAGACGCTGTTCCTGATGGCGTCCGACCGATTCCAATTCATTTCGTCGCGCTTCGTGAAGGAAATCGGCATGCTCGGCGGCAACGTTACGCCGTTTGTCAGCACGCGCGTCGCGAAACGCATCGCCGAAAAATTCGATGGCGGTCGCATACGCAAGCGTCGGTGACGCCGCGCGACGCGTCGTCGTGGTCAAGATGAACGGGATTTAACTTGGCCGTCGTCGGAGGCTGGACCCAAATGACCAGCGACAGCCACAAGGCTGTCGGCCCGCTTCGACCCCCTTTTAGCGGGCAAATACCCCTGGGTCTGCCCCGCCTGCTCCCCTTTCCTCCATAACGGCAGGCGGGGCGATTCATTTCTCGCGTCATCCCATTCTCCGACCGACCTTGTGTCCGCGCCGCGACGAGCGCTGACGCGCGGCTGAACCGTCAACGAAAGGCATAGCGTGATGGCCAGTAAACTGTTCTCGCCGTTTACGTTGCGAACGCTCGCGCTCAAGAACCGCATCGTCGTTTCGCCGATGTGCCAGTACAGCGCCGAGGACGGCGTCGCGTCCGATTGGCACATGGCGCACGTGCCGACGATGGCGGTATCGGGTGCCGGGTTGACGATGATCGAGATGACGGACGTCGAGGCGGCTGGCCGCATCACGCTCGGTTGTCTCGGTCTCTATTCCGATGCATGCGAGGCGGCGTTGCAGCGCGTTGTGCGGTCGGCCAAGCGCTGGGGTGGGGCGGCAATGGGCATTCAGCTCGCACACGCCGGTCGCAAAGGCTCGACGCACAAACCGTGGGACGGCGGCGCGCCGCTGCAAGCGCAGAGTGGCGCGTGGCAGACCGTTGCGCCGTCGGCGATCCCGTTTGCCGAGGGTTGGCCCGCACCGGCGGCGCTGACCGAGGCCGAGATCGATCGCATCGTCGGCGCCTTCGCGGCAGCGGCGCGGCGTGCATTGCGGGTCGGCATCGATCTGGTCGAATTGCACGGCGCGCACGGCTATCTGCTGCATCAATTCCAGTCACCGTTGTCGAACAAGCGAACGGACAAATGGGGTGGCAGCGCCGAGAATCGCCTGCGGTTTCCGTTGCGCGTCGTCGAGGCGGTGCGCGCCGTGTGGCCCGAGGACAAACCGCTTGGCATACGCATCAGCTGTCACGAATGGACCGATGGCGGGCTCACGCCCGATGACGCCGTCGTCTATGCGCGCGCGCTGAAGATGCGTGGCGTCGATTACCTCTGCTGTTCGGGCGGCGGCAACGTTGCGACTGCCAAGATTCCAGTTGCGCCCGGCTACATGGTGGAATTCGCCGCCAAGGTCCGGCGCGAAGCCGGCATCGCGACGCGCGCTATCGGTATGATCCTGACCGCGCGGCAGGCCGAAACAATCGTCGCCGAGAGCCAAGCGGACATGGTGGCGCTGGCGCGCGGCTTTCTCGACGATCCGCGGTGGGGATGGCATGCGGCCGAGGCGCTCGGCGCACCGATCCCGGCGCCGCCGCAATATCAGCGCGCGACACGCGATACCTGGCCGGGCGCCAAACTCGTGCGGCCGACGGCGGCTGCGGCAGAGTGACAGACGTTAACCATGCCGGCTCGTTTTAGTGAGAAGTTAATGCCGGTGCCGCTAACCTCGCGCCGCCTTAACCGGAGACGATCGTGCGCGCTCTCATGACCTCGGTGATATGCGATACGCGCGGCGCCACGGCGATCGAGTACGCTCTTATCGCCGGCCTCATCGCGGTGGTCATCGCCGTCGCCGTCGGTAGCGTCGGCACGGATGTCAAAGGGCTCTTCAACAGCGTCGCCAGCGCTTTCTGAGCGCCAGGAAATTCTCGCGCAAAAAATCTGCGTATTAACCGTACCTCGCTACTGAAAGCATTTAGCGAGAATGCTACAAATCGTCGAGCGGCCGGCGCGCAATCTTAACCAAGCGGCCGTCGTACGGGACTCTTGCCGATGCTCGACGGCTATTCCACGCCAGATCATTTTCATGCCGAAGCGGTGCCGCACGCGCGGCGCCTGTATCTCGTTACTGGCGGCTGTGGATTCATCGGCTCTCATCTCGTCGAGGCATTGACCGCGCGCGGCGATACGGTGCGCGTGCTCGACGATCTGTCGCGTGGCCGGCGCGAGTATCTGCCGCGCAGCGTCGAATTCATCGAAGCCGACGTCGCCGATCCGGGGGCCTTGCGCCGGGCAATTCAGGATGTCGACGGCTGCTTCCATCTCGCCGCGGTGCCGTCGGTCATCGAATGCCAGAGCCGTTGGCTCGAGGCGCATCGCACTAATTTGACCGGCACGATCAACGTCTTCGACGCCGCGCGTCGCGCGCAACCCGGTAAAACGATCCCCGTGGTTTATGCGTCGTCGGCGGCGATTTACGGCGATCGCGGACTCGCGCCATTGGGTGAGGCGCTGGCGCCGCAACCGGTTTCGATCTGCGGCGCGGACAAAGTCGGCTGCGAATTGCATGCGCGCATCGCGCGCGCGGCCCATGGTGTACCGACCGTCGGCTTGCGTCTGTTCAACGTTTTCGGCCCACGCCAGCCGGCGGACTGCACCTATCCTGGCGTCGTACCGAGTTTCTTTGCGCGGCTCGGCGCCCGGCGTCCGCTTTCGATCTTCGGCGATGGCGAGCAGGTACGCGATTTTGTCTACGTGCGCGATGCCGTTGCCGCATTCCTTGCGGCCATGGGCCGGAGCGCCGGCGCCGAAATCTTCAACGTCTGCACGGGGCAGGGCACGACGATCAAAGCATTGGCCCAGTTGCTCGCACGGCTTTTTCAGATCGAGGTCGAGTTCGCCTTCCTGCCGGCGCGGTCCAGCGACGTGCGCTATTCGGTCGGCGATCCAGCGAGTGCGGCGCGGGATCTCGGTTTCGCCGCGGGCATCGATCTCGAAACTGGCCTCGAAGCGACTGCACGGGCCTTAAGGACCGTCAACGCCATCTGACGTCGCCGGCTTACGTCAGCCGATCTGGCGGGCGACGACCGGACCGAGCCGGTTGGCGAGCGCCAGCGGCAGACGCCGCCAAGTGCCAACCATGAGGCGATATTTCGGATTGAGTGGGTTGATCTCTGGCAGATCGGCGCGCTTCACCAGCCGGTACTGATAACCAAGCGGCGTCGGTTCGAATCCCCAATAGGTCTTGTAATCGAACGAGCCCGTGCCGCGTTTGCTGCGGCCGAAATCGAACACGCGCACGCCGCGGGCGGCCGCGCGTTGCATTTGCGCCCAGTACATCAAATCGTACGCATGCAGTCGTCGCGCTGCTGGCACGGCGCCGCCGTAATAGGGCAGGACACGATCCTTGAAGAAGAAACTCATCAAGGCCGCCGCCGGACCGTCGGGTCCGGCGACCGTCGAAATTTCGACGGAGGCGCCAAACGTCGTCTTGATCGCGCGATAGAACCGCAACGGCAGAACCGGCGTGCCCAGGTTGCGTAGGCTTTCGGCGTAAATGCCGAAGAACGTCTCAACCGGCGCGTCAGCGTCGGTCACCAATCGCCGGTCGTCGATCGCTTTGCGCAGGTCGGCGCGCTTCTTGCGCGGGATCGCCTTGAGATTGTCGGCATCGTTGGCGGTGAGCGCGCGCTCGAAGCCGAAATAAAATTCGGTCTTGGCGTGCCATGCGGCACCGAGTGCCAGCGGCGCGCTTTGGCGCAATTCGATGAAATCGACGGCGAAGCGCTGGCCGAGTTCGGCGGCGTCGGCTGCAAGAGCCTGTGCCGTCGCATCGTCGTCGGCGACGATGCCGCCACCGGTCGTGAAGGCGGTCGAGACTAGCGCGTGGCCGAACAGGTGCGATTTGACATGCACCAGCGGCAAAATACCGACGAGGTCGTTGCCGCGCCAGGCACAGCGATACCGTGTCGCGTGACCGAGCGCATGCTCGATGATCTGGCGCCAGCCCAGACGGTGGAAGAACGTCGCGTGCGACGCGTGTTCGACGTAATTCTCCCACGCTGCTTCGTCGGCGTCGCGCAGCGGCCGGATTTCGACCGGAGCGAGAAACGGTTCGGACCGTGCGGCCGCAAAGGCGCGGGTCGCCGTATCGGGACTCATGCGGTTCCCTCGAACAGGCGCGCATAGGCTTCGACCATGCGAGCGAACGGGAAGACGACCGTGACGTGGGCGCGATTGATCCGGCCGAGCGCGTGCCGGCGACCGGTATCGGCAACCAACGCCGCCAGAGCCGTCGCCAGTGTCGTTTCGCCGCGCGGCACTACAAAGGCGCGGTTGGCGGGCGCGACCATGTGCTTGACGTCGCCGACTTCGACCGCGGCGATCGGCAAGCCCGCGGCCATCGCTTCGAGCACCGTCATCGGCATCTGCTCGGTATCGGACGACAACGCGAAGACATCGAAGAATGCGAGCACGCATTGGGGTTCGCGCACCGCGCCCAGGAAACACACCCGATCGGCAATGCCGAGGCGCCGGGCCATTGCTTCGAGCATCGGCCGTTCGCTGCCGTCGCCGGCAATCACCAGGCGCGTTGCACGGTTGTCGAGCCGCGCGAAGGCGTTCAGCAGACGGCCGAGGTTTTTCTCTGGCCGTAACGGCGCGACGGTGCCGATGACGATTTCGTTGTCGCCACGCGGAAACGGCGGCGCGCCGATGGCAGATTGGCGAAAATCGCCGACCTCGATGCCGTTCGGTAGATAAAGCACCCGCGATTCCGGCAAACGCCAGCGCCGCAACGCGATCGTCTCAAGCGAATGCGATGGCACGATCACCGCTTCGGTACGCGCCAGCGCCACGCGACGCAGAACGCCGCGGCGCCACAGCGGCCGCTCGGCTTCGTCGGGGCCGAATCCGTCTTCGAAATGGCAATGGCGCGCGCCGACGCGCAGGCGGTTCGCCATCGCCCATTCGATGGCGCCCCAATTGTAGGTCGCAAGCAAGTCGGGCGTCGTGGCGTGGATGCGGTTGGCGTTGGCCGCGAGCCGCACCAGCAGGTTGCCGTGCGGTGCCGCCTGTTCGACGGTGACTGCGGCCGCCGGGTCGATCCGTTCGCGACAGCTGATGTCACCGTTGAGACTCAAGACGGTGTGGCGGAAGCGCGGGCCGAGCGCGTTGATGATGCGCGTCAGCCGGACCTGGATGCCGCCGACGCCGAAGCCAGGCAGCACATGCATGACATGGCGCAACGGAGCGGCGGGCAGGGGCGTGTCGGCCGTGCCGTGCCGATCCGGCGGCCGGAATATTGTCAGGGCTTGCGCCATGCGCCGGATGGTGGCGGAAAATGGCTAATGAACCGATAGCGGCGGGGTGCGTGGGGGCCAAAAAAAAGCGGCGGATCCTTGCGGATCCGCCGTTGAGTCGTCCGCCAACTGAGGTCTCATTCGGGAGACATCGCGGGGGCGGATCCCTGCTTTTTACGTGCGTCTGTCCCGAACGGCCCGGTTTGTGCGGACTTGCCTAGAGCGTTGCAAGGGCCGGGCCACATTGAGAAAGCCATTATTCCTCAATGATCTAACGGATTTCTGTACCGTCAGGCCGGGTGCCAGCGTCAAGTACGCCGACAAAAAAAGAGCCCGCGGCGAAGGCCGGGGCTCTTTCAGTTGGGGGGCTGATCGCTCCGGCGATGCCGGAGTAAAACAGCGCACGCCTAAAATGATGCCGTATGGTTAATAAAACGTTTACGCGCCGCCATCGTTCGGCGCTGGCTCAGACTTCGCCGAGGTATTTGCGCGCGAAGCGCAACAGCTCGAGATCGCTCGTTTGCTTGGCGACGGTCTGGATTTCGTGGAAATAGGCCCGCAAGCCAGCTTGGTCGATCCGGCACGATAACCAGCCGACGAATTGATCGGGGGTACGAACCCACGCGGGTAAGGGGTCCAGCGCATTATCGAACGGCAGGACGCTCTGCATGATGCGCCAGCGGCGTTGCGATAGAATTTCTGCGGATTCGTCGCCAGTACCTGGCGTCCAACCCGGGCGCGCATAAGCATGCGTGCGACGAACCATATTCTCTCCTCGGGCTCTTTTGTTCGTGCAGAATTCTTGGCAACCAAAGTACGTGCGAGCTCGGGAGCGCACAATGCTAAAAGGTCATTAAAATCCAAGAAATTACGGTTAATTTCTACAATTATAGTTAAGCAAAAGTGCCGGGGAGCTGAACAGCAGGACGCACCGCGCCCGTAACATTAATGGCTGAAAACGACGGCATTTCGAGGATGTGATCCGACAGACCCGTACGATGGGCGTAGCGATCATCAGCGCAGCCGTTAGCGGGTGTAAAAACTGCCGACAAACTATTGATATTAATCATACATTTGTCTCGTTAAGCTTGTATTCACTGTGAAAAGGGGGTTACCTCAACGACGAAGCTCGCGCTCGCAATCGTCGCCAGAACGGCCGGTAGAACGCCCAAGCGCTCTCGTCGAACGGGGCGGTCGTCGAGACGGGTAAAAAGAAAAACCGGGGAGACCGATGTCGTCGTTGTCGCAACGTCTCAAGCATCGCTATTTTGGCCGTTACCTGCACCCCTATACGGTCCTGCGCCGCCGGATCGAGGACTTGTTGGCGCCTGACGCCACCCTGCTCGATGCCGGTTGTGGCCGTTGCGCGCCGACGCTGGCGCATTTCCGCGGCCGTGCTCGGCGCCTCATCGGCGTCGACCAAGTCGCATTCGCCGGCACGCCAAACGATCTCGAATTGCGCCGCCGCGATCTCGCCGATACCGGCGTCGCTGCTGACTCGGTGGATCTGATGTACAGCCAGGCGGTGCTCGAACATGTCACCGATCCCGACGCCGTTTTTGCGGAGATTGCGCGATTGCTGACGCCGGGCGGCCGCTATCTCGGGCTCACTGCCAATAAATGGGACTACGCCTCGCTGGCGGCGCGGATCGTCCCGAACCGCTTTCATCCGTGGATCGTGCGCCGCACCGAAGGCCGCGCCGAAGAGGATGTTTTTCCGACGGCGTATCGGGTCAATACGCGGCGCGACGTCGCGCATTTCGCGGCGCGTCACGGACTTGAGGTCGCCGAATTCCGTTATCTCGGCCAGTATCCCAGCTATTTTATGTTCAACGGCGTGTTGTTTTTGATCGCGACCGCCTACCAGAAGCTGCTCGAGCGCGTCGCGCCGTTGCATTGTCTCCAGGGGTGGATCTTCTTCGTGCTGCGCAAGCCCGCGACCGCTGCCGAGCATCCCGCGGTTGCCGTCCGTACGGCGGCCTGATCGCCGTTCTTTTTCTCGTGCTGCGTTGTAGGGAACGGGGCCACGCCGCTGCCGTTAATTGGCCAGTGTTTATGTGGAGGCCAGACGGATGCGGATTGCGACGATAGTGGCATTGGCGTTTTTATTGGCAGCGTGCGCGACCGAGCGGCAGACGGAGCCGCAGCGCACGGCAACCGAAGAGATGTTGATCTCCAGCGCGGCGGACCGGGCGGTCGACGAACTCAAGCTCGACGTCCGCGGCAAGGCCGTTTTCGTCGATGCGTCGAACTACAAAGGCCTTGATGCCGAATACACCGTCGCCGCCGTCCGCACGCAAATGTTGAAGAACGGCGCACGGCTGGTCGCGGATCGCAAGACAGCCGATCTCGTGATTGACATGCGCAACGGCGCCCAATCGGTCGATCAGAAAGAATTCTTGGTCGGCATTCCGACGTTCGACGTGCCGATCCCATTCGCCGGAAGCTTCACATTCCCGAAGATCGCGCTTTACGATCGCGCCGAGGATGTCGGCGTATCGAAATTGACGGTTGCCGATTACGGCGGCTCGAACGGTGCTTTTATCGGATCGAGCGGGCCGGTTTACGGCTTCGCGCACGACCGGCATTACAAAATCCTCGTCTTCATCGGCTGGAGCGATCAGGATTTCCATCCCGACGAAGACGCTGGAACGACGAAAGGCAACTGACGGCGCCGTCAAGCGGGCACATCGCTGAAACGTGAATTCGATGGCGACGGCGATGCCCTCGTTGACCGCGCTTGATCGCATGTCGCCCGACGTCTCGAGGCACGGAAAGATCACGGCAAAGGGCGCAGATCGAGTGATAGCAAGCGACGATGCGTAGTTTGTTTACGCTGGCCGCGACGTCGGCACGACCGAAGGCAAGCGAGCGGCAAGAGGCGCTTGGTCTCGGCGCGTTGATCAAACAGGCATTGCGGCCGCTCAAGGCGCGGTTGGCGTCGTCGCCGCCGCCGTCGTGGCGCGCCGCCGCCGCCGTTCTGAAACGCCATGGCTTTCAGCCGCGTACCGTTTTCGATATCGGCGTGGCTTTCGGCACGCATGCGCTCTACCGCGAATTTCCGGGCGCGTTCTATTACCTCGTCGATCCGACTTCGGAATCGCTGCGCTATATGCGGCATCTGGCCGGCCAGCTTGACGGCGAGGTGCTCAACGTCGCGCTCGGCGACCACGATGGCGAGCTCGAGATCGAGGTACGCGCCGACATCCTGGGCTCCACCTTTTTCGAGGAGATCGGGCCGCGCGCGGTGCTGGGGCGCGAAGCCGTCGTGATGCGCCGCTTCGATACGCTCGTTGGTCCGTTCGATCGGCCCGCCTTGGCGAAGATCGACGTCCAGGGTTCGGAGCTGGCGGTGTTGCAGGGCATGGGCGCGCGCATCGGCGAGTTCGACGCCATCGTCGTCGAGACCAGTACGCTGGCGACGATCAAGGGCGGCCCTGAGCTTTACAACTTGATCGCTTTCATGAAGGCGAAAGGGTTCGTGGTGTTCGACGTGGTCGGCCTCGCGCGCCGGCCGTTGGATAGTGCGCTAGCGCAGATCGATCTGCTGTTCGTACCCGACGAATCGCCGCTGCGCACCGACCGGCGCTGGGCCGATCGGGCCTGAGACGTTCAGCGCGCTGTCACCTGATTGCGAAAATCGAGCGGCGCAGCGATTTTGCGGAATGGCTCGATGCTCGATCCGGTACCGCGCACGACGATGTCGCCGTAACCGAGCAGCCGTCCGGCGAGCGATTGGTCGACGTCGACGGTTTCGACCTTGTCCATGTTCATCTCAACGGTGTGACGCCGGATCAGGCCGCGCTTGAAGATGACGCGTCGGTCTGTGACCGCAATCTCGGTCGTCCAGCGCCGCACCGCCGCGGCCAGCAATGTCAGCAGGCTTGCCAGCATCAGCACCTCGAGGATACCGAGCAGATAGGGCATGAGGTTACCGGGCTCGTTCGTCGCGACGATCGCAACCGACACGGCCACCGCGATGGCGAACAGCACGAGGCCGGGAAGGTAGATGATCCAATGCAGTCGCCCGACGTAGCGCAGCGTCTCGCCCGGCTGGAGAATCCGCTGGAGATAGCTCATGCGCGCGACAAGTCGGATAAATTGGTGAGCCCGCCGGGATTCGAACCCGGGACCCCATGATTAAAAGTCATGTGCTCTACCGGCTGAGCTACGGGCTCGCGCAATCGCGCCGGACAATAGGCGCGGCGGCGAGGTCGGTCAACCGACGGCACGGCGCGGCGCGAGACCGCGCTCTTCGACGCGGATGCGCCACGCAAGCAGCGCCGCATTGAGGATTGAAAAAATCAGCGCGATTCGCCAGGCCCCGAAGACGAGCGGCAGCACGGCGATCTCACCGGCGACGACGAGGTAATTGGGGTGGGCGACAAACCGATAAGGACCATGCCGCACCAGTGGCGCGTCCGGCAGGCTGTAGACCCGCGCGGTCCAGAACCGGCCGAGGCTGGCAATCGTCCAGACCCGCATGATGAGCAACGCGAGAAACACACCGAGCCATAACCAGTGCACGGCAGCGTCCCACGGTACGAAGACGAAAAGCGCCAGCAGCCACGCAGCGTGTACGGCGATAATCAACGGGTAATGTCCGGCGCCGAGTTCGACTGCGCCGCGTTCCTTGAGCGCGCGCGCATTGCGTGCCGAGTAGGCGAGCTCGCCAAGCCGCATCGCTGCCACCAGACCGACGATGAGCGGCAGCAGACTCACGCTTCGAGCACCAGAAAACCGGCGGTGAATCCTGGTCCCAATGCCGATAGCAACATGCGGCCGTTTGCGCCGGCCTTGAGCGTCCGTTCGAGCACGAACAAAACCGTCGCCGCCGACATGTTGCCGCAATCGCGCAGCACCGCGCGCGCGTGGTCGAGCGCGCCGGCGGCGAGCGTGAACGCTTCCTCGATTGCGCTGAGCACTTTGACGCCGCCAGGATGGCAGACGACATGATCGATGCCGTCGAGGGTGAGACCATGACGGGCAAGGAATGTCTCAGCGGCGGCGCGCAACTCGCTGCGCACCAGCGCGGGAATGTCGCGCGAGAAGATCGCCTTGAGACCGTCTTCCATGACGTCCCATCCCATGACGCCGAGAGAGTCCGGCCAGGTATGTTCGCCTGCCGCGCCGAGAACCGGTCCGTTGCCCTCGGTCGACACGATGCCAGCCGCGGCGCCGTCGCCGAACAACGCGGTCGCGACGACGTTGCTTTTCGAGTTGTCGCCGCGGCGGAAACACAGCGCGCACAGCTCAACGACCAGGAACAGAACGTTACTGCCCGGTCGGGCGCGGGCCAGGTCGGCGGCACGCGCCAGACCAGCGACGCCACCGGCGCAACCCAAGCCGAACACCGGCAGGCGCGTAACGTCCGCGCGCATTCCGAGACGGTTCAGCAGCCGGGCGTCGAGACTGGGCGTGGCGATGCCCGTCGTCGAGATCGTCACCACGGCGTCGATCTGGCGCGCTGTAAGGTCGGCGTCGGCGAGCGCGCTGCGCGCTGCGCGTTCCAGCAGCCGCACGGCGTGTTCGAGATAAAGCTCGTTACGTTCAGCCCAGCCGTGCGGTCGGTCGTACCATTCGACGGGCACGCAGGAATAGCGCGCGTCGATTCCGGCGTTGGCGAAAACCGGCATCAACCGGTCGAGGTCGAGCGCGGCAGCGCCGGCGAAATAGCCGCGGGCGCGGCGTTCGATATCGGCTTGCCGCAAGATGTAGGGCGGTAGCGCCGTCGACAGGGCCAGCAGGCGGGGTGCGTTCATCACTGGCGGTAGGCTCCTTGCGTCGTTACAGTGTCGGCGTTTCTGGCCGATGCACAGTAGGGCTGCCGGCACAGATCTTGGATCAAATGTTCGCGCGTTTCATTCGTTAGCCGGGACGAGTAGGGATAAGACACGAGATGGCCCGCAAAAGCCGCAAGCCACCGCCGCAGAATGGCGCCATCAACGGCCAAGCCAACGGCGACGATGATAGCAATGGTCTCGGCGAGCGGCTGCGCGCCTATTTCATCGCCGGCATCCTGGTCACCGGCCCGATCGCGTTCACGATCTGGATCACCTGGAGCGTCATCAGCTTCGTCGACCATGCGGTCTCCCACCTGGTGCCCACCCGTTACAACCCGGACGCCTACTTTCCGTTCGATATTCCCGGCTTTGGCCTGGTGGTTGCGATCGTCGCACTGACGCTGATCGGCTGGCTGACCGCCGGCTATGCCGGCCGGCTGTTCCTGCATCTGTCCGACCGTATCATGAAGCGCATGCCGGTCATCAGCGGCATCTACAGCGCGCTCAAGCAGATCTTCGAGACCGTGCTGGCCAAGCGCTCCAACACCTTCCGCGAAGTGGTGCTGGTCGAATGGCCGCGCCACGGCATGTGGACCGTGGCTTTCGTCACCGCCAAGGGCGAGGGCGAATTGCAGTCGAGCGTCGCGCCGGATTCGGTCGGCCTCTACGTGCCGACGACGCCAAATCCGACTTCCGGCTATCTTGTCTATGTCTCGCGCGAGGAGATCGTGCCGCTGTCGATGTCGGTCGAGGACGGCATCAAGCTGGTGATCTCCGGCGGCATCATTACGCCCGCAAGCCGCGACGTCCCGGTGGCCGCCCGGGTCCAGGAAATCGTCGAACCGAAATAGTCGAGCGTTCAACCGGCGCGCAGGTAGCGAACGGCGGCGTCGCGCGCGAATAAGTAAAGTAGTGTCCGCAAAGCCGCACCGCGTGGACCGTCGAGCTCGGCGTCGCGCGCCAGTGCCAAGCGCGCTTCCTCGCGCGCAATCGGAATGAGGTCGGCGTGCGCCGCGAGATCGGCCAGCCGGAACTGCTCGAAACCGCTCTGCCTGGTGCCGAGCACTTCGCCGGCGCCGCGCAGGCGCAAATCCTCTTCGGCGATCCGGAAGCCGTCGTCGCTTTCGCGCAAGATCGTCAAACGCTGTTTGGCGGTCTCGCTCAACGGCGACGCGTACAACAGCAGGCATGAAGCCGGCTGGTCGCCGCGGCCGATGCGGCCACGCAGCTGATGGAGTTGAGCCAGGCCGAAACGCTCGGCATGCTCGATCACCATGATGGTGGCATCGGTGACGTCGACGCCGACTTCGATCACGGTCGTCGCCACCAGCAGGTCGATGCCGCCGGACGCAAACGCGGCCATCGTGCGATCGCGCTCCAGTCCTTTCATCCGCCCGTGGACCAGGCCGACGCGGTTACCGAAGGTCTGGAACAGTTCGGAGAAGCGCGCTTCGGCGGCCTGTAGATCGCTGTCCTCGGACTCGTCGATCAGCGGGCAGATCCAATAGATCTTGGCGCGCTTGGCCAGTGCGCGGCGAATGGCGGCGAGGACCTCGTCAAGCCGTTCGAGGGGCACGGCGCTGGTCGTGGTTTTGGCGCGATTGGCGGGCTTCTCGTCGAGACGGGATGAATCGAGATCGCCATAGGCGGTCATCTCGAGCGTGCGCGGGATTGGCGTCGCCGTCATCACCAGGATGTCCACCGCCTTCCCCTTGGCCGCGAGCTGTACACGCTGCTCGACGCCGAAGCGGTGTTGTTCGTCGATTACCGCCAGCGCCAAATCCTTGAAGGCGACCTCGTCCTGGAAGAGTGCATGCGTGCCGACGGCGATCTGGATTTCGCCGGCCGCCAGGCGCTCGAGAAATTCCGCCCGCACCCGGCCTTTCTCTCGGCCGGTGAGCAACGCGACGGTGATCCCGGAATCCTTGGTCAGCGTGGTCAACGTGGCGAAGTGCTGGCGCGCCAGGATTTCCGTCGGCGCCATCAGCACGGCTTGGCCGCCGGCTTCGACCGCATCGCACATCGCCAGCAGGGCCACCACCGTCTTGCCGCTGCCGACGTCACCTTGCAGCAGCCGGTTCATACGCAAGGGCTGCGCCATGTCGGCAGCGATTTCACCGAGCGCGCGGCGCTGCGCGCCGGTGAGCGCAAAGGGTAGGGCGCGTTCGACGCGTTCGCGCAGCTCGCCTTTGGCGGCGATCGAACGGCCGGCGCGTTTGCGGGTACGCGCGCGCAGCAGCGCGATGGTCAGCTGGTTCGCCAGCAATTCGTCATAGGCGAGACGTTCGCGCACTGGATGGTTCGGGAGCAAATCCTCGGGCCGTGCCGGCGCGTGCGCGGCCGTGATAGCCGCACGCCACGTTGGCCAGCCGCGCCGCTTGATCAGTTCGGTATCGCTCCATTCGTCGAGTTGCGGTGCGCGCGCCAACGCGGCCTCGATCGCCTTGTGCACGATACGCAACGTCAGCCCAGCGGTCAGGCGGTAGACCGGCTCGATCAGCTTCATGGTGTCGAGTCCTGCTGGATCGAGGATGTAATCCGGATGCGTCATCTGCGTCTGGTTGTTGAAGTGCTCGACCTTGCCGCTGACGATGCGGCTCGCGCCAATCGGCAATTGCCGTTCCAGCCAGTCGCCTTTGACGTGAAAGAACACCAGGAAAAGCGTGCCACTCGCGTCGCGGCAGCGCACGCGATAAGGCTGGCGCGGATTATGCGGCTTTTGGTGCTGCTCGACGGTGATCGTCAGCGTCGCGATGCGGCCGTCGGGCGCGTCGGCCACCTTGGGACGGAAGCTGCGATCGACCAAGTCGACCGGCAGGTGCCACAGCAAATCGACGACATGCGGCCCGCACAGCTTCTGGAACAGCTTGCCCAGGCGCGGTCCGACACCTTTGAGATCAGTGACCTCGGCAAAGAGCGGATTGAGGATTGCGGGTCGCACCGCTTGTCGCCGGAAAGCGTCTCAGACCTTGAGCTTCAACAACCGCCGGGCATTGCCGTTGAGCAGCTTTTCCTTGTCGGCGGCCGGCAGCTGCAGCTCTTCAAGCGCCCACTTGGTTCCTGGCGGATTGGGCACGAAAGGGTAATCGATCGAGAACATGATGCGGTCGAGCCCAATCTCCTTGATGCAATAGTCGAGCGCGTTGCTGGAAAAGAAGCCGCTCGTGGTGACCGTGAAGTTGCGCAGGAATTTTTCGCGGAAGCCCTCGGCATGTTTGCCGTCGCGCGCCAATGTCATGTTGATGCGCCAAAGGAAGAAGGGGAGGCCTTCGCCAAGATGACCGAGGATCAGCTTGACCTTGGGATAGACATCGAGCACGCCCGACAGCACCAGACGCACACCGAGCGTCGCGGTTTCGATGGTGAAGCCCCAGGCGGCGTTTGCGAGCGTGGGATGCTTGCCGAGGTAGTCCTTGAGATAGGTGTCGATTAGCGCCTGGTGCGGCTTGGCGGGATGAAAATAGAGCGGCACGTCCAAGGCCTGGGCGCGCTCGAAGATCGGCCAGAAGCGTTTGTCGTCGAGGAACACACCGTTCGACAGGCCGTGGATCATCGCACCGACGAAGCCGAGTTTGGTGACGCAGCGTTCCAACTCGTCGGCCGCGTGCTTGGCGTCGGTCGTGGTCGGCAGTGCCGCGAAAGCGCCGAAGCGCTTGGGATGCGCCCGGACCACGTCGGCGAGCCGGTCATTGACGCTGCGCGCCACCTGAAGCGCGGATTCCGGCGGCAGACGCTGGGTCGCCGGCGCACCGAGCGACAGCACCTGATAGTCGACGCCAGCCGCGTCCATTTCCTTGAGGCGCAATTCGCCGAGATCGTCGAGCCGCTTCACTAGCTCGGGATTGGCGCGGCCCTCGAACTGCGCGACCGCGACGATTTGCGGGTCGTGGTAATGCTCTTCGAGTGCGACGACATACGGCTTGGCGGCCATGTTCGTCCTCCCTGCGGTCGCTTTCTAACAGGCGAGGCATCGGCTGTCATCCCGGCGCCGCATGGGCCGATGCGTCTTTGGCGCTTGCAAGCCGCGGCGTTCGCGGCAATATCCCCGCCGAGACAGCCCCGCTATGGCACAGGAAGAAGACGGGGTGGAGAAGCAGCGCAAGCGGCTGCTCTACCAAAGCCGCCACCGCGGCACCAAGGAAAGCGACCTATTTCTGGGCGCTTTCGCGGATATCTATTTGCCGAATTTCAGCGCGACCGATTTGGCGGAGTACGAATCCATCCTCGCCGAGGATGACGACACGCTGTTCGACTGGATCTATGGCCGCGTCAAACCGCCGCGCGATGGCGCGGTGATGCGGCTGTTGCTCGCCTTCCGGTTCAAGCCATGAGCGTGCTCGACGCCTTCTTTTCGACGCCGCCGCGCGACGAGCGCCTCGTGCTCGCCAACGCGCCCGAAGGTCACGACGCTTTTGTCCTCGGCGGTGTGGTCGGGCGCACCGGCCGTACGTTGATCCATGTCGGCCGCGACGATGGCCGTATGGCACGCATGCGCGCGGCCTTGGGATTCTTCCATCCTGAGCTTGAGGTGTGGACGTTCCCGGCCTGGGATTGTCTGCCATACGACCGTGTCTCGCCCAATCCCGAGATCGTTTCGCGGCGCATCGCCACGCTGGCTGAGCTGGCGCGGAATGGATCCGTGCCGCGCGTCGTGCTGACCACCGTCAATGCCGTGATCCAGCGCGTGCCACCGCGCAAGCTGTTTGCCGAACGCACGCTGATGCTGGACCGCGGCGCGGATTTGCCGCTCGACCGGCTCAAAAGCTTTCTCGAACGCAACGGCTATAACCGCGTCGAAACCGTGCGCGAGGCCGGCGAATACGCGGTGCGCGGCGGCCTGATCGATCTCTATCCGTCGGGTGCGCCGGCGCCGCTGCGGCTGGATTTTTTCGGCGATCGGCTCGAAGCCATACGTTCGTTCGATTCATTGAGTCAGCGCAGTGCTGGCGCGCTCGAGCGCGCGGAACTCAAGCCGATGAGCGAGGTGCTGCTCGACCAGCCCGTGATCGAACGTTTCCGCTCGCGTTATCGCGACGAGTTCGGCGCCGGCGTGCAGAACGATCCGCTCTATGAATCGGTCAGTGCCGGCCGGCGTCATGCCGGCATGGAGCACTTCCTGCCGCTGTTCTATGAAAGCCTCGATACGCTCTTCGATTATCTGCCGGGTGCCGACGTCGTTCTCGATCACCAGGCTGAAGAGGTACGTGGCGAGCGCATCGTCGCCATTGCCGATTTCCATAACGCGCGCGAGACCGCACCCGTCACGCGCGGCGCATTGGGCGCGGCGCCGATCTATCGCCCGTTGCGGCCAGAGCTGCTCTACCTCGGCGATGCGGCGTGGAGGCAGGTGCTCGCTGGCCGCCATGTCGCGCAGCTTTCGCCATTTGCGGCGCCGGAAAGCGCCACGGCGTTCGACACCGGCGCGCGGCCGGGACCGGATTTCAGCGCCGCGCGCGCCGATCCGAACGTCAATCTGTTCGACGCCGTGCGGCAGCAGCTTGACGCCGAAACAGTCGCTGGCCGGCGGACGTTGATCGTCGCCTATAGCACCGGCTCAGCCGAACGCCTCAGAACCGTGATGAAGGATCACGGCATAACCGAGCCGGCGTTCGTCGAATTCTGGCAGGGTTTTCTCGACCTGCCGAAGGGCCATGTCGGTCTCGCTGTGCTGCCGTTGGAGCGCGGCTACATCGCTGGCGATGGCGCGCTCATCACCGAGCAGGACATTCTCGGCGATCGTCTGGCGCGGCCGGCGCGGCGGCGCACCAATCTCGACCAGTTCGTCGCCGAAGTCGCGACGCTGACGCTCGGCGATCTCGTCGTCCATGCGGACCACGGCGTTGGCCGTTACGATGGCCTCATCACGCTCGAAGTTGCCGGTGCGCCACACGATTGTTTGCGGCTGATTTATGCCGGCGACGACAAGCTGTTCGTGCCGGTCGAGAACATCGAAGTGCTGTCACGCTACGGCTCTGAGGATGCAGCGGCGCAACTCGACCGGCTGGGCGGCGTGGCGTGGCAGTCACGCAAGGCGCGGGTCAAGGCGCGCATCCGCGACATCGCTGGCGAGTTGATCGAGCTTGCGGCCAAGCGCGAGCTCAAGGAAGGCGAGCCGATGGCGGCGCCCGAAGGCGTGTACGAGGAATTCGCCGCGCGCTTCCCGTATCCCGAGACCGACGACCAGGACAAGGCGATCCGCGACACGCTCGGCGATTTGTCGTCGGGCCGACCGACCGATCGCCTGATTTGCGGCGACGTTGGTTTCGGCAAGACCGAAGTGGCGCTCCGTGCCGCCTTCGTCGCGGTGATGGCCGGCACGCAGGTCGCGGTCGTGGTGCCGACCACATTGCTGGCGCGCCAGCATTACCGCACGTTCATCAACCGCTTCGCCGGCATGAAGGTGCGGATCGAACAGCTCTCCCGCTTCGTGGCGCCGAAGCGCGCCGAGCAGATCAGGAAAGATCTGGCCGAGGGTCGCGTCGATGTCGTCGTCGGGACGCATTCGCTGCTCGGCAAAGGCGTCGGTTTCCGTCATCTCGGATTACTGGTGATCGACGAGGAGCAGCATTTCGGCGTGGCGCAGAAAGAGCGACTGAAGAAGCTCAAAGCCAACGTCCATGTCGTGACACTGACGGCGACACCGATCCCGCGCACGTTGCAGATGGCGCTTGCCGGCGTACGCGAGATGAGCATCATCGCGACACCGCCGATGGACCGGCTGGCGGTGCGCACCTTCGTCATGGCGTGGGATCCGGTGGTGGTGCGCGAGGCGATCGTGCGCGAGCTACATCGTGGTGGCCAGGTTTTCTGCGTCGTGCCGCGCATTGCCGACATTGCCGACGTCGAGCACGAGCTGAAGCAATTGGTACCCGAAGCGCGGCTGGCGGTGGCGCATGGTCAGCTCGCGCCGACCCAACTCGACAAGGTGATGACGGCGTTCGACGATGGCGCCTTCGACGTGCTGCTGTGTACCGACATCGTCGAAAGCGGCCTCGACATTCCGACCGCCAACACGTTGATCATCCATCGCGCCGACATGTTCGGGCTGGCGCAGCTCTATCAGTTGCGGGGCCGCATCGGCCGCGGCAAGCTCCGCGCGTACGCGTATCTGACGCTGCCGCCGGGCAAGGTGCTGTCCTCGACCGCGGAACGGCGGCTCGAAGTCATGCAGACTCTCGACCAGTTGGGCGCCGGCTTCACGCTGGCGAGCCACGATCTCGATATCCGCGGCGCGGGCAATCTGCTGGGCGAGGAGCAATCGGGACATATCCGCGAAGTCGGCGTCGAGCTTTATCAGCACCTGCTCGAAGAGGCGATTGCTACGGCGCGTACAGGCGGCGATCAGGCCAAGGCGGAAGCCGACTGGACGCCGCAGATCGCGATCGGCACGTCGGTATTGATTCCCGAGAATTACGTCGCCGACCTCAATGTGCGGCTTGGCCTGTATCGCCGCATCGCCAATCTGGTTGACCGGCAGGAGATCGAGGCCTTTGCCGCCGAGCTCATCGACCGCTTCGGCAAGTTGCCGTCCGAGGTCGAGAACCTGCTCGAGATCATCGCCATCAAGCGCCTCTGTCGCGAGGCCGGCGTCGAGAAGATTGAGGCCGGGTCCAAAGGCGCGGCGATCACGTTCCACGCCGGCAGCGTCGCCGATCCGGCGGCGCTGGTGCGCTGGATCGCGAGCCAGGCCGGCAGCGCGCGGCTGCGGCCGGATCAGCGCCTGGTGATCGTGCGCGACTGGGATGACACGCGTACGCGTATCAAAGGCGTGATCCAATTGCTCGAAAAGCTGAAAGCGATTGCAGCCGGACGGCAGCCGGTCGCAGCGAGCGGCTGAGACTTATACCGCGGCGCGGTTCGGGCCGTTCTGCACCAGATCGAAGACCGGAAAGAAGAACGGCGGCTCCTGCGCGCCGGAGATCGCGTACTGGCCGTCGAAGATGAAGCAGGGCACAGCGTTGATGCCGAGGCGTCGTGCACCGGAATCGTCGGCCGTGACCTCGGCGCGTTCACTCGCGCCGGCGAGGAAGTCGTGCGCCGCCGTCGCATCCAGGCCGCTGTCGCCGGCGATCGCTGCGAGCGTGTCGCGGTCGCCAATATCCCGGCCTTCGACAAAGTAGGCGGCGAACAACCGGTCGACCAGCACAGTCGCGTGGCCGGTGCGCTGTGCGAAACGGATCAAACGATGCGCCGCGAGCGTGTTGGGCGTGCGCTCGATCTTTTCGAACGCGAACGGGATGCCGATGGTGGCGCCGGCATCGACCACCGCCTGGTTGATGCGCTTGGCATGGGCCTGGCCGCCGAACTTGGCCGCGAGATAAGCCTCGCGCGGCATGCCTTCGGCCGGCATGTCAGGATTGAGCTGGAACGGCCGCCAGGTGATATCGGGCGCAATCGCCGGCCGTTGCGCCAGCGCAGCCTCGAGCCGGCGCTTGCCGATAAAGCACCACGGACAGATGACGTCGGCGACGATGTCGATGCGCATGACGCATCATAGCACAGCGCGTCTGCGGCGCGGCTCGCGTTAGCGTTAATCGGCGCGGGAGAAAGCCTGGTCGATGTCGAAACGCCGCGGTTTTTCGGGCCTGCCGGATCGATCTTGAGCGGCGGTCGCCGACCCGCTTAAGGTTACGTCGGGGAAGGGAATGTCGGGCATCTACGACGAACCGCATCTACAGCGCGGCGCGGCAAATCATGCGCCGCTGACGCCGCTGTCGTTCCTCGTGCGCGCCGCCGCGATCTACCCCGACAAGCCTGCGGTGATTCACGGCGATCGCGTCACCACCTACGGCGAACTGCTGGTGCGCTGCCGCCGGCTTGCCGGCGCCTTGCGCGCCCGCGGTATCGGCAAAGGCGATACGGTCTCGGTCATGGCGCCAAACGTGCCGGCGATGCTTGAGGCGCATTACGGCGTCGCGATGGCCGGCGCGGTGCTCAATGCGCTCAACTACCGGCTCGACGCCAAGACCATCGCCTTTATCTTCGGCCATGCCGAAACCAAGCTGTTGCTCACCGATCGCGAATTCTCGCCGACGATCAAGGAGGCGCTGGCGTTGGCCACGCGCAAGCCGATCGTGATCGACATCGACGATCCGCTGTTCAGTGGCGGCGAGAAGCTCGGCGCGATGGATTACGAAGCCTTCCTGGCGACCGGTGATCCCGACGCAGACATGTCGTTGCCGGACGACGAGTGGCAGGCGTATTCGCTCAACTACACGTCGGGCACCACCGGCAATCCAAAGGGCGTGGTTTATCACCACCGCGGCGCATTCCTGAACGCGGTCGGCGACGTGCTGTATTTCGGCTTGTCACCGCAGACCGTTTATCTGTGGACGCTGCCGATGTTCCACTGCAACGGCTGGTGTTACACCTGGGCGGTGACGGCAGCATGCGGCACGCATGTCTGCCTGCGCCGCATCGATCCGGCGCAGATTTTTGCGCTGATCGAAAAGCACCGCGTCACCCATCTCTGCGGCGCGCCGATCGTGCTCAATCTGCTGGCCTACGCGCCGGACAGCGCCAAGCGCCGCCTCGATCATCCAGTCAAGGTGATGACTGGCGGCGCCGCGCCACCTTCGACGATCATCGCCAACATGGAACGGCTCGGCTTCTCGGTGACGCATGGCTACGGCCTGACGGAATCCTATGGCCCGGCGACGATCTGTTTCGAACAGGATGATTGGGCGGATTTGCCGTTGGCGGAGCGCACCGCGCGCATGGCGCGGCAGGGGATGGAAGTCGCGACGCTTGCCGGCGCACGAGTTGTCGACCGCGATTTGCGCGACGTGCCGGCTGATGGCACGGTCATCGGCGAAATCGTGCTGCGCGCCAATACGGTGATGAAGGGCTATCTCAAAAATCCGCAGGCGACGGCGGAAGCCTTCGCCAATGGCTGGTTCCACACCGGCGATCTCGCGGTGCGCCATCCCGACGGCTACATCGAGGTCAAGGATCGCGCCAAAGACATCATCATTTCGGGCGGCGAGAACATCTCGTCGCTTGAGATCGAAGAAGCGCTTTATAAGCATCCGGCGGTGATGGAGGCGGCGGTGGTCGCGCGGCCGGACGAGAAGTGGGGCGAGACGCCGTGTGCTTTCGTCGCGCTCAAACCTGGCGCCGATGCAACGGCGGACGACGTGGTCGCCTTTTGCCGCGCCAACCTGGCGCATTTCAAGGTGCCGCATACCGTCGTGTTCGGTCCGCTGCCGAAAACCTCCACCGGCAAGATCCAGAAATACCTGCTACGCGAGCAGGCCAAGAGCTTGGCGCCGTGAGCGCCGATTTCTCGCTCGCCGGCAAACGCGCCCTGGTTACGGGCGCGTCGCGCGGTTTGGGGGCGCACTTTGCCGAGGTTCTTGCCAAAGCCGGCGCGGACGTGGCGCTGTTAGCGCGCGACGGTGCGGCTGTCGGCAAGACGGCCGCGGCAATTACTCAGGCAACCGGCCGGCGCGCGATCGCGGTTGCCGGCGACGTCACCATGACCGCAAGCGTCCGCGCGGCCTTCGATCGGGCGGAGACGGCGCTCGGTCCGCTCGACATACTGGTCAACAACGCCGGTATCGCGGTCTCCAAGCCGTTGCTCGAACACGACGAGGCGGACTGGGATCGTGTGCTCGATACCAATCTCAAAGGCGCCTGGCTGATGGCGCGTGAATTCGCGGCGCGGCGCATCGCCGACAAGCGTGGCGGCCGCATCGTCAATTTGGCGTCGCTGCTGGCGTTCCGCACCGCCCGCAACGTGCCGGAATACGCGGCCGCCAAGGCTGGACTGACGCAGCTGACGCGGGTGCTGGCGCTCGAGCTCGCGCGGTACGGCATCGGCGTCAACGCCTTGGCGCCAGGCTATTTCGAGACCGACATGAGCCGCGCGTTCCTGAAAAGCGAGGCGGGGCAGGCGGTAACGGCGCGGATACCGTTGGGTCGCACTGGAATGGCCGCCGACCTCGACGGCGCGTTGCTTCTGCTGGTTTCACCGGCCGGCAATTACATCACGGGTGCCGTCATTCCGGTCGATGGCGGCCATCTGGTCGCTTCGATCTAGCACGCTTATTTAGGGCGACTCGTTGCGGTGCCGCGGAATCGGCGCGTTCGCAATGGCTTACAAATCCCATCCCCGTAAGCCGGTGACGCTTTGTAGAAATTATGAGCAGACTCTGTGGATTGTTAGGGATAACTGCCGCGCCGGATTACCGCCAAACGCCAGCGGTTTGACCGTGTCAAAGGCGGCTTGCAGGATAAAGCGATGGGCAGAATCGACGTCGCCGCCGCCAGCGCGTTTTATCCGCCGGTGATGGAGGCGCTGACCGCGACCTACGCCGTTCATGCGCTTTATCAGGCGGCCGACCGCGCTGCGTTCCTCGCGCCACTCAAGGACAAAATACGCGGCGTTGCGACGTTCACGAGCAAGGTCGATGCCGGCCTGATGGACGCATTGCCGCGGCTCGAGATCGTCGCCTCGATGAGCATCGGTCTCGACCATATCGACCTTGCGGCGGCGAAGGCGCGCGGCATCCGCGTTACCAACACGCCGGACGTCCTCACCGACGACGTCGCCGACCTCGCGATCGGGCTGATGGTTGCCGTGTCGCGACGGCTGGTCGTCGCCGACCGCTACGTGCGTGATGGTGGCTGGCTCAAAGGGCCGATGCCGCTGCAGAGCAAGCTCGGCGGGACAACGCTCGGGGTTTTGGGCATGGGGCGCATCGGCCAGGCAATCGCGAAACGCGCCGTCGCCATGAACATGGCCGTCGTCTATCACGGTCCGCGGCCGAAGCTGGAGCTGCCTTATCGCTTCTACCCAGATCTCGCGACGATGGCTGCCGACGTCGATTACTTGGTGGTCGCCGTGCCGGGAGGGCCGGCGACGCGGCACTTGGTCGATGCGCGGATCATCGCGGCGCTGGGGCCGAAGGGTGCCATCATCAACATCGCGCGCGGCTCGGTCGTGGATCAGGCAGCGCTGATTACGGCTTTGGCCGAGCGCAAGTTGGCCGGTGCGGGGCTCGACGTGCTTGAGGACGAACCGCGCGTGCCTGAGATGCTGACGCAGCTCAACTCGGTCGTGTTGACGCCGCATATCGGCAGCGCGACGCATGCGACCCGGCTGGCGATGGGGCGGCTGATGCTGGATAACCTCGCGGCGCACTTCGCTGGCAAGCCGCTGTTGACGCCGGCGATCTAGGCGTCGGGTGGAATACCGACGCTCACGTCGAATCACCAGAAGAGGGCGCCGCCTACGATGCCCGAAACCGCGCTCTTGGACGCCAAAAGCACCGAGTCGGCCGCTACCAGCGTGCTGCCGTGGCCGCCGATCAGTCTAACATCAATGAACGCGATTTTGGCTATGAGTTATTACGTATTATCGTTATTTATCAGTATGTTATTCCGCAACAACGGATGTGAATAATAAGCACCGTTTTCAGCGGCTTTAACCAAAAACTAACCATTCCGAACCGAGTCTCAGGCCGCCGGCGAGAACAGCCGACGATTCGGTGGGAGAATCCTGATGCACGATACGACAATGGCGCGGCTCGATCCGGCGTGGAAACCGTGGTCGGTACCGCGCGTGAGCAAGCGCGCGAATACGGCGCGCGCAGCGGCCGGTGCTAGCTTGATCGAACGGTGGACGGCATGGCGTCGGCCGACCGCGTTCCAGCGCTGCCTCGCCATTCACATCCTCAATACAACCGAGTCGATCAACGATTCGGCGCCGGCGATCGACGCCGCCTGAGCGAACGGAGCGGCGGCTAGACGTCGGCCTGCTGGCGAAGCCACATTTGCGGCCGGCCAGCACGATCGACAAAGCCGCCAGCTTCGAGCGCCGTGACGATGTCGACAAAATGCGCGGCCGTGCCGGAGCGACCAGCGCCTTCGAGCCAATTCTGATCGAGCAGCGAGGCGAGGGCTGGATGGCCAAGCTCGGCTTCCCACAGGATGCCGAGCAGCGAGGCCATCGCCTCTTCGCGTTCCCGCGCGAGGCCGAACAGGGTTTGCGCCTGGGCCGCACGCGCGCGATCACCGGTTTCGGGACCGGGACCGAGGCCGAAATCCACAAGCACCCGTCGTGCCGGCGAAGCGAGCTGGAAATGCGCGACTTCGTGCAGCAGCACATACGCCTCGGTTTCGCAGCGCAACGCCACACCATCCCAGGAAACGTCGAGTTGGGGCGCGCCGGGTTTTAGGCCAATGGCAAATTTTGTTACAAGGTCAGTGGCATCTGCGTGATTCTTAACAGAAATTTCGGCCGACGCACGCTCCGCTTTGGTGCCCTCGATCAGTCGTTCAAAAAGCGTCCGCATGCGGCCAGCCGCCAGCGATTCCGCGAATCGGGCGAGGACAGTGTGAAGCCGGTCGTCGGCGAGCGGGGTGAGGATCATTGGAGCGGTTTGGCGGACGCGCGCAAGCGTCCGAACTACTCCAAAACGCGGCTAAATTCAAAGCCTTGGGTGCGATCAGGTGGCCGGCGCCGGCACTTGACCGACCAGCGGCGGGATGCCGAGGATCAATTGACCGTGCACTGCCAAGCTGTGGGCTTCGTCGCGCCCCAGCGACGACCGCGTACGCACCAGATAGCGCGCATAGCCTGGCTGGTGCCGCTCGAGAATCGTCGTGTCAATGCCGCTGCGGTGCAGCTGATCGCGCAGCGCCGTGGCGTAGCGGGGCGTGTTGTAGGCGCCGAATTGTACCCAATAATGCGCTGCCCGCGTGACGGCGGCCGGCGGCCCGATCTTGGCGACAACCGGCTGCGTCACGACGGGATTATTGCCGCGGTGGAGCAGCGGTGCGATGCCAAGCTGCGCCGCCAGCTTGGCGTTAGCGTCGGCGTTGCTGCGGTCGCCGGCGGTGTTTGAGCGGACGCTGTAATAAAGCGCGCTGCCGGCGCCCGGAACCCGCACGATCTCGGCCTTGAGGCCGATCACGCCGAGCCGCTCGACCAGCTTGCGGGCATAGAACAAACCGCGATAGGCGCCGTATTCGACCCAATAGGCTGGCTTCGCCGCCTCGAGCGTCTGACTTGCAGCCGGATTGACTTGGTTGGGCGGTATTACAACCGCGGGTGTCGGCGCCGGCGAGATTGTAGCCGTCGATGGCACCGGTGGCACCGTTGGCTGCATCCGCGCCGGCCGGAAAGCGTCTATCGAGACGGCGCCATAGACGCCGAGAACGAGCGCGAATAGCACCGCCATCAACAGCGCGGCGCCAACGATTCCACCGGATCGCGGGGTGGTTTCGGATGGGTTGTCCACTCTGCCGGCGACCTCCTCGAATGGCCCCCTGACGGCGCGCGGGCGGCGGATGAAAAAAATTTATCATGTGTGCGACACGCGACCTACGCCGAAACGGCCGGAAACCGGCCACGAATCGTGGTGAAGCCTGTTGATTGCGTGGATAACTCGGGCTTGGCGGTGCACAATCGTCCGACCGCATTTTAAGGACGGGGCGCCGGGGTTGGGAGCGGGTCATGGCATTGCGCTTGGGTGGAGAACACGGTGTTGCGGAAGGCGTGCAGAGCGAACGCCTGCGCGACTTGGCCCGGCGTTGCCGCGATCTGGCGGAGTTGACGGCGATGCCCGAGGTGGTGCGCGAACTCGAACGCATCGCCCGTGCCCTCGACGATGAGGCGGGATTGGACGAGAGGGAGTGACGACGGCGCGGTGATGCGCGGTCGAGAAATTAGCGCGCGATCTGTCCGAGGATGAACGTGCGGCCGCGGGCGACGTCGCGATAATGCGGCATTTGTGCCGCTGACAGGTCGTCCGGTCGGATCAGCAGCACATAGTCGAACTTCGGCGCCAGTGCCGCGGTCGGATTCTGCGTCGCGACCGCCTGGTAGGCCGGCCGGTAGGCGATCAGTTCGTCGTTGGCGCCGACGAAAAGATCGGGAATCAGCGCGCCGCGTTCGCCGACAGCGAACGCATCGACATGGGCCAACGGCGGATGCACGGCGGGATCGACGGCATTGGCATCGCGCATCAGCGGCAAAAGTTTGGCGCCTGGCGGCAGTTGGGCGAAGGCGGCGCGATACTCCGCATAGTCCGCCTGCCAGCCGTGAAACTGTACGACCGTCAGCAGCCAACGCAGCGTGAACAACGCGGCGACGAAGATTTCAGGATGTGTCCGCCGGCGGCTTTCACGCCAGTTCAAACTCCCACAGAGAAACAGTGCAATCACCGGCGCCAGGCGATAGTCGACGAAGGAGGTGGCGCCGATCTGATGCGGCAGGGCGATATAGGCGCCGACGAGGGCTACCAATGGCAGGGTCATCTCGCGCGCGAACTCGAGACGGTGTGCGACGAGAGTCAAACCGAGCAGCGTCACCAGCAGCGACAGCATGTCGAACAGCGGATTGTAGAAACCAATCGCACCGGCGAGCTGGACGAATTTGAGCAGGGGAGAGACATAGGCGAGGCTGCCGCCGACGGCGTGGCGCATACCGATTGCATAGAGCACCGCCGGTACGAGCAGATGCAGCAGCGCGAGCCAATCACGGCGCGGATGCCGCCGTCGCTGCCGCATGATACCGAGCTCGTAGGCGCAGACGACGAGCGCATAGACCGCGAAGGCGAAGAAATGGGCCAACAGGATCAGGCAGCTAACGACGGCGAAGAACGGCAGTGCCCACGGTTCGTCGCGCCAACGGATCCATGCCGCTGCCGCCAACAACACCATGCCAAGACCGAAGCTGAAATTGATGAATCCGAACAGCAGCGGACCGTTATAGGCAAACAACACGGCGGCGAACGCGAAACGGCTGCGGCCGCCGAACAGCGCCTTGTGGAGCGCGATAGTGCCCCAGAACAGTTGCACCACGGTTGCGGCGAGGAATAGCCGCACGGCGGTATCGACCGAAACGATCCAGTGGAACGCGCCGACCCAACCGGCGGCCGCGAGATTGGGCGCCAGTTTCCAGGCCGCGGTGTAATACGGGCTTGCGTTAGGTGTCTCGCCGAAGAGGATTTGCAGGCCGGCGAGGCGGGTGGGCAGATCGTAGAGAGGAACGTCGTGAAAGGCGAAAAACGGCACGATCAATAGGATCGTCGCCAACCCATACAGCGTGCCGGTATCGCCCCAAAACCGCCGCATCGCCCCCCGGCTCGCCGCTGGTTTGTTCTGTCATTAGCGGTCATCGGGCCGCGGCGCAACTGCCACCGCGGCCGCCACGGGTAAAGCACGATCAAGGGCAGGCGCACGCGTATCCTGCGCGTCGTCGACACGCCGAATATCAAGTCAGGTGCGAACAGCAGCCGGCCGTTGCCGGCCGGTTCAGGTGCGTTGGCCGAACTCGGCGACCGATCCCGATTTGTCGCGCACCGGTGCACTGGACGCGGCGGTGGCTACCGGCTTGGCGGCCGCATGCGCGTTCTTGTTGGCGGCCTTGCCGTACTCGGGCCGACAGTGACCGTCGATATACGCACCGGAATCGATCTTGATGTCCTGATGAATGACGTCGCCGGACATATGCGCCGTGCTGGTCAGGACGACCTTCTTGGCTTCGATCTTGCCCTCGATCGTGCCAGCCAATTCGACCGCATCGCCATAGACCGTGCCCTTGACCTTGGCGTTGCTGCCGATTTTTACCGAAATACCGCGCACGTCGCCGTCGACTTCGCCGTCGACTTGGATGTCCTCGGTGCTCTCGAGTTGGCCGGTGATCTTGAGCGCCTTGCTGATCACCGAAACCACGCGCGTTTGCGGCGGCGTGACTTCATAGGTCGCCGGCGCCGGCGGTTGCGTGCGTTTCGTATCGACGATCGGCGTAACCGGAGTCTCGGTCTTGTCACGCGCCGGCGCCGCGCCACCGGCGTTCGTATCGAACGATTTGTCGTTGCGTGTAAACATATTCATCACTGCGCCTCCCGGAGATGTTCGAGCCTTTCGAAGAAGTTGAGCGGACGCCAGGGCATGCGCCCGTCGATCCGCGCACCTTTTGCGACCGTAACTGTGTGATGGAATATCCGCCCGGTTATGTCGGCCGAGCCGTCGAGCGTGACATGGCGTGCGTAGATGCGCCCGGTGAAGCGCCCGCCGATCCGCACGTCGTTGGCGACGATGTCGCCTTCGACGTAGCCACCAGCGCCGATGACCAAACGGTCGGCGGTGATCTGCCCGTGAACGTTGCCGTCGATGTGGACGATGCCCGTCGTCTCTAGCCGGCCCTTAATGGTGAGGGCCTTGCCGAGATGTGACGCGGAAACTTCGGCGCCGTTGTTACCGAACGGCACCTGCACCAACGCAAGCTGAGACAACGCGGGCATACCAATACCAACCCCAGGTCAAGCAGACCCCCAACTAGCGCCCGTCCCCCGCTAGCAATGATCGGATCGTAACGTAGAGTCGCGCGGCGCAGCAAGCCGCTTACGCGTGCATTTTAGGTTTCCGCCTTAATCGTCGCTGGCGGATGGGGTGGGATTCGAACCCACGACACGGTTGCCCGTGTGCCGGTTTTCAAGACCGGTGCCTTAAACCGCTCGGCCACCCATCCGGTATCCTAGATAGCAAAGAGTCCGGAGGCGGGCCATCGCGGCGCGGCCAAGGCAAGCGGTCGCATTCGGTCGCGCAGATGAATTAGAGTGAACGATCGGCTCGCAATCGCCCGCAGAAGCATCCGACCGTGGCGTCACAACAGCTCGAACGGTTTCTCCGGAACTCGATCCGATCGGTGTGGGAGCTCGAGCTGCTGCTGCTCCTGCGCAAGGAACGATCGCGAGGCTGGAGCACCATCGAATTGATCCGGCAGTTGCGTGCCAGCGGTCTCGTCGTAAGCGATGCACTGTTGGCATTGCAACGTAACGATGTCGTCGTGTCGGAGGCGGCAGACCATTTCCGCTACCGGCCGGCGACCGAGGAATTGGCAAGGGTCGTGGACGAGTTGGCCGAGGCTTATGCCAGCCAACCGGCGTGGGTCATGAACGTCATCTGGTCAACGCCGCGCTCGAACATCGAGATTTTCGCCGACGCCTTCAGACTCAGGAAGGACAAGAACGATGGCTCTTAGCTTTCCATCCGCGATCTATCTTTTGTGTTTCCTCACCAGCCTCGCGGCCACGCTGCTTTTGATCCGCAGCTTCACACGCAACCGGTCGCGGCTGCTGCTGTGGAGCGCGTTGGCCTTCGTCGCGTTGACCGCGAACAACATCCTGCTTCTTGCCGATTTCCTGCTGCCGCCCGATATCGACCTGCGGCCCGAGCGGATCGTGAGCGAGCTGCTCGCCGTCGGGCTTCTGCTTTATGGCTTCATCTGGGAAATCAATTGAGGCGCCCATGATCGCAGCGCTGCTCTTTGCCAATGGCGTATTGACGGCCGGGTTCGTCGCGCTCGGGCTGTTCTTTCTCAAGTTTTGGCGGCAGACGGGCGACAGTTTTTTCGCGCTGTTCGCCGCGGCCTTTTGGCTGCTGGCGGGCAACGCCGTCGCTTCGGCTCTGACCGGCCCGCACAGCGAAATCACCAGCCCGTCGATCTATCTGCTGCGCCTGTTCGCGTTCGTCCTCATTATCCTGGCGATCGTCCGCAAGAACGTCGCCGGCCGGCGCTGACTTACTGTACGACGACGGTACCGAGCATGCCGCCGCCTTCGTGATGGGTGCAGAAATAATGGTAGATGCCGGGCGTGTCGAATGTATGGAGGTAGACGTCGCCGGCCGCGATATCGCCCGAGGCGAAAGATTGGACGCCAGTCGGCAGCGCGGCGTCACCCGCCTTCGCCGCCGCGTTGGGATCGAAGCTGACCGAATGCGTGATCGGCGACGTGTTACGCCACTCGACGGCTTGTCCGGTTTTGACGGTCACGGTCGTTGGCGTGAAACTTTCGAATCCCATGTCGACGACGGCGGCCGCGCGCGCGTCCGGGGGGCCGTGCGCGGGACCGCCGACGCCACATCCGGCCGCCAGAAGAACCAGGGCCGGCACCACGATCATCTGCCATCGGAACGCGGTCATCGTGCGACCGGCGTACCGCAGCACATTGCGCGTGGGCAAATCACGAACGTGAGATTGGGTCTGGATCGATGACGTTTGCACACGCGTCGGTGGGTGCGGCCGCGACGTCGCCGACCAGCGGCACCGCCTTGAGGACTCCTGAGCTGACCCGGCAAGGTGCGGCGACGATGCCGCAACTTGCGAGAGCAACCGCCACCGCGAGCAAAAGGCAAAATCGTGCGAGCATGGCAATCACCACGGATGAACCGTCTGAGATAACCGGACGCAGCTGCGCCGAATAAGTTCCAAGCGAACACCGTCGTCACAACTTTCTTATCGCGCCTGCCGGTACGGCCACCGGTAACACCATCCAGAATACTGGCACCGAGACCCAGGATTTGTTCGGCAAATCGGCTTGGTTTTCAGCGCCTTAAAAGCGCCATGAAGCGCTGGCGATATCGCTGCGGTACGGTCTTGCGCCGCGCCCGGTTTCGGGTACCGTGCGTCGGCGTGGATTTAACCTCATAGTTTGATTTTGATTGTGCACTCTTCCAGTCCCCACCAAACAACCCTGAGGCTCATATGATCGAATCTTCCAAGCGACATGGCACCTTCGCCGCCGTTGTGGCGCTGACCGGTGCCTTGTTGGCCGTTCCCGCGCTCGCTCAGACGACGATGCCGAGCGCGCCGCCGCCGACACCGCCAACAACCGCTGCACCTGCCGCGCCAAGCGCCGCACCGGCAGCACCAAGCACGGCACCGGCGACGAAAGCCGCGCCGACCAAAACCAGCAAGCGGCTCAGCGGCGTCGAAGCCCGCATCAAGAGTTTGCATAGCCATCTGAAGATCACCGCGGCGCAGGAACCGCAATGGCAACAGGTCGCGCAAGTGATGCGCGATAACGCCGCGCAGGTCGAGAAGCTCGTCAACGAACGGAACGCGAAGCTGAAGACCATGACGGCCGTCGATAACCTACAGACCTATTCCGACATCGCGCAGGCGCATGCGGACGGGCTCAAGAAATTGGTGCCCGTGTTCGACACGCTCTACGATTCGATGTCGGACGCGCAGAAGAAGGTTGCCGACTCAGTCTTCCGCGGCATCGCCGAGCGTCATCGCGCGGCGCATACCGCGGCACCGAAGGCCGCCGCTCCCGCAGCGCCGGCGCCGGCTCCGTCGCAACAGTAAGGAGCGTCGGATGAAAAACTGGATCAGCCCGCTAGGCCGCACGGTTCTGGCGGCGGCGGTGGCCGCCGTCATGATCGGTGGCACCGCAACCGTGTTCGCCCAGGACTACCACGAGCACGGCCCGGACCATCCCGGTTACGGTTACGGCGACGATCACGACTGGCACGAGCACCACGAGCGCCAGTACTACCAGCCGGGTTACTACTACGCACCGCCGCCGGTGGTCTATGCACCGCCGCCGCCGCAGTACTATGCACCGCCGGTCGATTTATTCTTCTCGATCGGCATCCACTGAGCCGACCAGTTCTATCGGATTACAAGGAAGCCGCGCGTGAACCGCGCGGCTTTTTTTGCGTTTGGGGCGTGGTGGAGCGGTGCGTTAACCCGCGCGCGCTTGCAGCGGCGCCAGAGCGGTCGCCAACGCCTGATCGATTTGCTCGACAACGCCGCGCCAATCGTCGCCATAGGCACGGCGGAAAAGCCAGATCGCAGCGCCGCGTGCACGGGGCGCCGGCGCGTCAGCCGGCAACATCACCCAGGTGGGAACGCCGAGCGCCGCGGCGGTCGCAGCCATCCGGTTGTCGCCTGCGATCAACAGGTCGAGTTGGTTCACCAATGCGGCGGCATCGAGCGGCGAGCCCTCCGCTAGCGCGAAGTCGCCGATTTGGGCGCCATAGGTATTGCGCGCTGCTTGGATCGACGTACGACGGTCGAGCGCATAGAAACGCACGCCAGGCTGCGCCAGCACCGACGCGAGGTCGGACAGCAGCGGCGTATCGCCATCGAGCGCCAGACCAACCTTGAGTCCGTTGCCGGCGAAATAGCGCGCATAGCCGGCGGCGCGCGCCGGATCCACGGTCGGTACGGGTTCGGCCGAGGCCGCGAACAACGCCAGCGAATTGGCGACTTCCTGAGCGACGCCGAACCAACCGCCGCTGTTCTCGTGAAACAGCAACAACGACGGATACCACGGGCTGTCAGCGTGGCCGGCGAGCCAGCGCCAATGCGCATCGCGGCCGAGCATGACCCAACCGGGTCGGCCAAGAGCACCAGTGATATGCGCGATCGGGCCGTCAACCGCGATCACCAAATCGAGCTGACCGATCACCGCCGCAGCATCGGCGACGTCACCGAGACAGGCGGAGAGGTCGACGATCTTATCGCCGAGTCCGGCCGACGCGACGGTCGATCCAGCCGGATCGAGCGCGAATAGACGAACGTTGGGACTGGCGAACAGCGGTGCGAGCTCGGCCAGAGTTGGTGCGCGCATGCCGGCTTCGCCGTTCCAGGCGAGCCCGACCTTGAAGCCGCCGCCGGCGAGCAGCGGACCGTAAACGTCGGCGCGCACCGGATCGGTCGCGATATAAGGGGTCTCGGCGGGAATAGCCTCGTCGCGCAACGCAAGCCGATACGGCAGGCTTCCGATCGGCAGATGCGCGTCGCAACGCGGGTAGGGGCCGCCGAGGGCGACGACCTCGTCGACACCGGGTGCCGAGGCGAGCAGCCAGCGCAATTCGGCCGGCGCGGCGACAATGACGCGTCCAACGAAGGCCTGCAGCGCGTAGGCAAGACGGACGAGGCGCAACGTTTCGCTGGCACTGCTGTCGCTCCACAGCAGCAGCGTGCCGTCGTCGCCGAGCGCGCGGCCGTCCCACAACGGCACGGGCCATTCGGGCATCTGCGTTTGCCGCCAGCGCCACTCGTACTCGGCTGCGCCTTCGGCGAGCCGGCCAGAAGCAAGCAGGGATTCAGCGCGCGCAACGTGCAGCGCCGCATGATCGGGCTTGGCGGCGATCGCGCGCTCGAAATAGGCAATGGCTTCGGCGGCTTTTCCGGCGTCGCGCAAGACCAGGCCGGCGAGCGCGAGGGCCTCGACATGATCGGGCGCAAGGGCGAGGGCGAGGCTGGCGCATTCCGTGGCTTGATCGAGACGCTGTTGGGTGCGCAACACTTGACCCGTGCTCGCAAGCAAATCCGGCGACTTGGGATGGAGCGTAAGACCACGGCGCAGATGATGCTCGGCTTCGTCGAGGCGGCCGCTTTGGCGCAGCACGGTGGCGAGATTGTTGATGATCGCGGCGTCGTTAGGTGCGGCGCTGAGCGCGCCCGTGAGGAAGCGGATCGCCTCGGCGCGCTTGCCGGTCTGCGCTAGGGCCGTGCCGTAGAGAAACATCAGCTCCGCGTTTGCGGGCGCGGTCTGCAATGCCAGGCCCAGACAATGCTCCGCGTCGGCAACGCGGCCTTGCCGCAATGCCTCGCGGCCGGCGCCGACGAGATCATTCGAATTTGCGTTCGTCATCGATCCGAACGTAGTGAAAAATGATTTACGAAATGCCTTACGCCGATCAGTTTTCGGGCAATCCGATGCAGTGTCGGACGTAAGCGCGGTTGAAATATCGCGGAATGGCCCGGCCCACGCCATATTGCCGACACGGTTGCTGGCGACAGTCGCAACGTGGCCGATGCAGCCAACGTGGTTAAGTTTGGGTTAAGGAGTGTGCGATGCTGTGGCGAATGACCGGCGAAGTCGAATTAGACGAATTGCTGGCTGACACCGTCATGGAACCGGTGACACGCAGCGCTGGCGTGAGCACCGACGATATCCGGCATCAGCTTGCTGAGCTTGCGCGTCGTCTCGGGCCGCGTCCGGCGACGGCCGCTGCCGTCACGCTGCGGGGCGAGCGTCTGACGCCCTAAGCGTCTCTGTCTGAGCCGCCGGCGCCGCCGGCAGGGTAAAAATCGCCTTCAAACCCGGTTCGTTGTCCGCCAGACGGACGCCGCCGCCGTGCAAGATAGCCACGGCGCGGACCAGACTGAGTCCAAGACCGTTGCCAGGTGTCGAGCGGCTGCCTTCGAGCCGGACGAAGCGATCGAACACGACGTCGCGGCGGTCGGGTGGAATGCCCGGTCCGGTGTCGGCGACCTCGATGCGCGCCGTATCGCCATCGCGACTGACCGACAGCGACACCGAACCCGACGGGGTGTATTTGAGCGCATTGTCGAGCAGATTGGCGACCGCCTGCGACAGCAAGTGGCGGTCGCCGCGTACCGGTAGGCTGTCGGGAGTACCGACGGCGAGCGTCAGGCCTTTGTCGTCGGCGACCGGCTCATAGAGTTCGGCGACGTTGCGCGCGATCTCGGCAAGGTCGACGACCGTCGCAGTATCGCGGCGTGAACCGGCTTCGGCTTCAGCGATGCTGAGTAGCGCGTTGAAGGTTCCGAGAAGTTGGTCGGCCTCGGCGATGGTCTCGGTCAACACTTCGGCATAGCGCGTGGTGTTGGGTTTCTCGATCAACGTAACCTCGAGGCGCGAGCGCAACCGCGACAGCGGCGTGCGCAGGTCGTGGGCGATATTGTCGGCGACCTGACGCATGCCGGCCATGAGCCGTTCGATCTGATCGAGCATGGCGTTGAGATTGGCGCCGAGTTGATCGAATTCGTCGCCGCTGCCGGTCAGCGGGATGCGTTGCGCAAGGTCGCCGTGGATGATGTGGCGCGTGGTGTTGGCGACGGTTTCGACGCGCCGCAGCATCTGCCGCGTCATCAGTAGGCCGCCGATGATACCGAGACCGAGGCTGATCAGCGCTGCCCAGGCGATGGTGCTGAGCACGTGCTGACGGAACACCGTGGCGTCGCGCAAATCGCGCGCTACCAGCAAACGGTCGCCGCCGACAATGAGTTGGGTGCCAAGCGCCGTATGGACCTCGGTGCCGTTGCGGGTGTGGACGTCGAACGGGAAGGTGATCCACCCTGGCTTGACCGGCGTGATGCGTTGCGGCCACGCCGACAGGTTCCCGGCGATCTCGTGCATGAACGGATCGGTCATGACATAGATCATGTTGTCGACGCGTTCGTTCAGGCTGCGCTCGCGCACCAATGCGATCAGGCCCGCTCCGCCGAGTTGTTCATATTGCTCTTGGAGGCCGCGGATTTCGGCGCCGACTGTTTGCTCGATCTGGGTTTCGATGAAACCCGCCGTCGACAGATAGAAGAACGCGAACAGCGCCAGCACCGAACCGGCGAACAATGCGAAATAGAGCGCGGCCAGGCGGAAGGCGTTGGTGTTGAAGAAGCGCGTCACGCTATCCGGCGCTCAGACGATAGCCGGCGCCCCGCACGGTTTGCAGCATCGGGTGCGCGAAACCCTTGTCGAGCTTGTGGCGTAGTCGGCTGATATGCACGTCGATGACGTTGGTCTGCGGATCGAAATGATAATCCCACACGCTTTCGAGCAGCATGGTGCGCGTCACCACCTGGCCGGCGTGGCGCATGAGAAATTCGAGCAGGCTGAACTCGCGCGGCAGCAAGTCGATCGACCGGCCTTGGCGCGATACGGCGCGCGCCAGCAGATCGAGTTCGAGATCGCCGACCTTGAGCTTGGTCGTCGTCTGCACCGGTGGACCGCGGCGCAGCAACGCTTCGATGCGCGCGAGCAATTCGGCGAAGGCGAACGGCTTGACCAGATAATCGTCGCCGCCGGCACGCAACCCTTTGACGCGATCGTCGACCGCGCCGAGCGCACTGAGGATCAACACCGGCGTGCGCACTTCGGCGGTGCGCAACGCGGATATCAGCGACAGCCCATCCATGCTGGGCAGCATACGGTCGACGATCAGCGCGTCGTACGTGCCGCCCGACGCCATGAACAAGCCGTCGCGCCCTTCGAACGCTTGATCGACGACGTAACCTGATTCCGCCAGGCCTTTGGCGATATAAGCCGCCGCCGCGCGGTCATCTTCGATGACCAGGAGCTTCATGGCGGCGACCATAGCGCGGGCACGGCGCGGCGGGAATCGTCACCGCACTGAAATCTCGGCCTGGACGGCCGCGAATTCGACCTCGTTTCGTGGAATTTAGTTTTTGCCCGCGCGCGGTCTTAGGTCAGCGTGGTGACAATAAGCGCGACGAACCAGCCGAACAGCAGCACGGCAACGGCCTGGCCATCCCAGCCTCCGGCCGCGCGATTGGTGAAATGCATGGGTTCCCTCCCTCAGAGAACCGAAACCTAGCATGCGAACAAAAAGAGAACAAGAGGTATTTCGTTTGGCCTGGGTGATTACCCGCTCGCGCATGGTTGGCCATGTCGGTAACGCGATATGCTGGCAGCCGAATCGACAGGGAGGCACCCGCCATGACGACCGTTCCCAACCCCCATCATTCCAGTGTTACGGCCGATCCGGTGGACGACCGCGGCTGGTCGCGGCGCGGCTTTCTGACGTCGTCGGTCGCCGGAATGGCGGCGGGCATATTGGCGGGAGCCGGTGCGGAACTCGTGCCCGCGTCCGTCGCACGCGCACAGACGACACTCAGTCCCGACGCCGCGCTGCAGCAGATGATGGAGGGCAACCAGCGGTTCGTCGAAGGCCGGATGACGTCCTTCGATGACGATCTCAAAATACTCAAGGCGAAGACGGCCGAAAAACAGGAGCCTTTCGCCGCCTTGTTGTCCTGCGCTGATTCCCGCGTGCCGGTCGAGCTCATTTTCGATCAAACCATCGGCCATCTCTTCGTCACGCGCGTCGCCGGCAACGTTGCTTCGTCGGAGATCATCGCCAGTCTGGAATACGGCGTCGCCGTCCTTGGCACCAAGGCGATCATGGTGCTCGGCCATGCCAATTGCGGCGCGGTGAAAGCGTCGATCGAAGCCAAGGCCGTGCCGGGACAGATCAGCGGCCTTTATCGCTACATCCGGCCGGCGGTGGACCAGGCAGGCAAAGATCTCGACGCCGCAATCAAGATGAATGCGAAAATCCAAGCGGCACTACTGCGCGAATCTTCGCCAGTGATCGCTGACGCTATAGAAAAGAAGCAGCTTGCGGTCGTCGCCGCGGTTTATGACTTGGCGAGCGGCAAGGTCAGTCAGGTCGACTGATCGCCGCTACTTCGCGGTCTCGGCCGCCTTGATCTCGCCGCGCGCGATGGCGCGGAGATGCACTTCGTCCGGGCCGTCGACGATCTGCAGCGCGCGGCCCCAGCTCCAGATTTCGGCTAGCGGCGTGTCCTGGGTCAGGCCGGCGGCACCGAACACCTGCATGGCGCGGTTGGCGATCGTCACCTGCATGCGCGGCACCGCCACCTTGATCAGCGCCACTTCGCGCCGTGCGGCTTTGTTGTCCGCCTTGTCCATCAGCCACGCCGCCTTGAGCACCAGCAGGCGCGCCTGCTCGATCTCCATGCGCGACAGCGCGATCCACTCGCGGATGGTGCCGTGCTCGGCAAGCGTCGCGCCAAACGTCTTTCGTGTTTGGGCGCGCGCGATCATCAGCTCGACCGCCAATTCGCACGCGCCGATCGACCGCATGCAGTGATGGATGCGCCCGGGGCCGAGCCGTGCCTGGGCGAGAGCGAAGCCACCGCCTTCTTCGCCGAGCAGATTGGCCGCCGGCACCCGCACATTGTCGAACGCGACTTCGCAGTGGCCTTGCGGATGGAGCTCGTTCATCACCGGCAGGTTGCGCACTACGGTGAGTCCCTTGGCGCCAGCCGGCACGAGAACCATGCTCTGGCGCTTGTGTGGCTCCTTGCGCTCGGGCGATGTGACACCCATGACGACGAAGAGTTTGCAGCGTGGATCGGCGGCGTTGGTAATGAACCATTTGCGGCCGTCGATCACCCAGTCGCTGCCATCGCGCCGGATCGACGTGCGGATGTTGGTCGCATCGGACGAGGCGACGTCGGGCTCGGTCATCGCGAACGCCGAGCGGATTTTGCCCTCGAGCAACGGCGTC